>JAEUAC010000260.1 GCA_019695455.1 Methylorubrum extorquens
CGAGGCCATGCGGGGCGCATCGGGCGGCGCCCGGTCCCGCTCGTCCCGCGGCGAGGACATCGAGGCGAGCCTGACGGTCGCGATCGAGGACCTGGCCCGCGAGGCCAAGCAGCGGATCGTGCTGCCGGGCGGCCGCGAGGTCGAAGTGACGCTGCCGGCCGGCGTCGCCGACGGCCAGACCATCCGGCTCCGCGGCCTCGGGCGGCCGGGCCAGGGCCAGGGAGCGGAGGCGGGCGACGTGCTCCTCACCATCCGGCTCGCGCCGAGCGACCGCTACACGATCGACGGGGCGGACCTGCGACTGCGGGTCCCCGTCGAGCTCGAGGACGCGATCCTGGGCGGCAAGGTCCGCGTCACGACGCCGACGGGCGCCGTGGACATGAACGTGCCCGCCATGACGAGCTCCGGCCGGACCTTCCGGCTCCGCGGCAAGGGCCTGCCCGTGAAGGGCGGCGGCCGGGGCGACCTCTTCGTCGTGGCCGAGATCCGGCTGCCCGAGGAGCAGGACGACGAGCTGGCGGAGTTCGCCCGCAGGCGGCGGGCGGCCAAGGTCGGCTGAGCGGCCGCATTCCGTTCACCGTGCCGGCGCGAGCGGCCGCCGGTGGCGGATCGCGGTCCGGCCGCCGGCGTTGACGGCGGAACGAGGGGCGGGCGGGACGATGGACGACCTAGTGCGGAACGTGGCCTGGGCGATCGCCGAGGCCTCCTGGCGGAAGCGGAACCGGGTCGCGGGCGGCACGGTGCCCGAGGCCACGAACTCGACCGACTACGCCGACAACTTCTGGCAGAATTACGTGGAGGAGGCCCGGGCGGCGGCGGCCGCGCTGGAGCGCGCCTCCGCGGCCAAGCCCTCCGGGCTCAGCGCGTCCGTCCCGCTGATCTGACGGCGGCCCGTCGCACTTCCGTCCCCCCGGCGGCTCGGCTAGAACCGCCCCCTGACGAACGGGCCAGGGGCGAACGACATGGCGGAAGGTGGGGCCGCAGGCCTGCTGGCGGGGAAGCGCGGTCTCGTGATGGGAGTGGCCAACAGCCGCTCGATCGCCTGGGGCATCGCCAAGGCCGCCCGACAGCACGGGGCGGACCTCGCCTTCACGTACCAGGGCGACGCCCTGAAGAAGCGCGTCGAGCCGCTGGCCGCCGAACTCGGCGGACACGTCGTCGGCCATTGCGACGTCACGGATCCGGCGAGCCTCGACGCGGTCTTCGCCGAGACGAAGCGGCTGTGGGGCCGGCTCGACTTCGTGGTCCACGCGATCGCCTTCTCGGACAAGGACGAGCTGACGGGCCGCTACGTCGACACGAGCGAGGCCAACTTCACGAAGTCGCTCCTCATCTCCTGCTATTCCTTCACGGCGGTGGCCCAGCGGGCCGAGGCGCTGATGACGGAGGGCGGCTCGCTGCTCACGCTCACCTATTACGGGGCGGAGAAGTGGATGCCCCACTACAACGTCATGGGGGTCGCCAAGGCGGCGCTCGAAGCCTCCGTGCGCTACCTCGCGGCCGATCTCGGCCCCAAGGCGATCCGCGTGAACGCGATCTCGGCCGGGCCCATCAAGACGCTCGCGGCCTCCGGCATCGGCGATTTCCGCTACATCCTGAAATGGAACGAGCTGAACTCGCCGCTCCGCCGCACGGTGACGATCGACGAGGTCGGCGAAAGCGGCGCCTTCCTGTGCTCCGACATGTCGCGGGGCATCACGGGCGAGATCCTGCACGTGGACGCGGGCTACCACGTCGTCGGCATGAAGAACCCCGACGCGCCCGACCTGACGCTCGACCGCGAGTGACCGCGGCGCCGCTCTACTTCGTCCGCCACGGCGAGACGGACTGGAACGCCGAGGGCCGGCTCCAGGGGCAGCGGGACATCCCGCTGAACGCGCGCGGGCGCGTCCAGGCCGAGGAGGTGGGGCGCCGGATCTCCACGCTGGTGCCGGATTCCTCGACCCTCGCCTTCGTGGCGAGCCCGCTCGGGCGCACCCGGGAGACGATGGAGATCCTGCGCCGGTCGCTCGGCCTTCCCGAGACGGCGTACCGGCCCGATCCGCGATTCGTGGAGCTGACCTTCGGCGCCTGGGAAGGCCTGACCTGGCGCGAGGTCCGCCGCCTGGATTCCGCATCCGCCGCCCGACGCGAGCGCGACAAGTGGGGCTTCGTGCCGCCGGACGGCGAGAGCTACGCGATGCTCCGCGACCGGGTGGCGCCCGCGCTGGCCGAACTCTCCGGCCCGACCCTGCTCGTCGCCCATGGCGGCGTCGCCCGCGCCCTTCTCGTCTCGCTCGCCGGGATCGAGGAGGAGGAGGCGACGCGCGCCGACATCTGGCAGGGCCGGGTGCTCGTCTTCGAGGGCGGCGCCCACCGCTGGGTCTAGGCTCCGCGGGTCTCCCGCGACGCGGGTAGGGCCACGGCGCCGCGGCCTCGCCGTCCCGGCCGGCCCCGTACGCGGACGGCCGGCATGGGGCGCAGCGCCGGCGGGCCGATCGGCGCGAAGGCGCACGGCGACATCGCATCTTCGCGCCCGTCCGGGTATCACTCCGGACGGGGCCGCTTCGGCGCGGGTTCATGCGTCGTTCAACGGGTCTGGTTAAGGTGCGCGCTCGGGGCGCAGGATTGTGGGATGAGCGGTGTTGACGCGGCGGCGGAGGCCTCCGAACGCGGCGCGAGCGCCGTTCTCAAGGGGCCGGTGCTCCGCGACCTCGTGCGGGACGAGACGCTGGCCGAGATCTTCGCCGACACGGTCGCGGCGCGCCCCGACCACCCGGCCATGGTCTTCGGCGAGCGGGTCATCACCTACGCGCAGGCCGACCGGGAGAGCGCCGCCATCGCGCGCGGCCTGATCCGGCTCGGCATCGGTCCGGGCAGCGTCGTCGGCCTGTGGATGGAGCGCGGCGCGGACCTCCTTCTCGCCCAGATCGCCGTCACGCGGACGGGTGCGGCCTGGCTGCCCTTCGACGCGGACGCGCCGGCCGACCGGATCGCCGTGTGCCTCGACGATTGCGGCGCGAAGGGCCTCCTGACCAGCGCCGGCCTCTCGGCCCGGGCGCCCCGGTCGGTGCCGATCCTGACGCCCGAGACGCTGGCCGACCCGGCGGACGCGAACCCAGTACCGCTGCGGCCGGAGGGCCTGACGCGCGACCACCCGGCCTACATGATCTACACGTCGGGCTCGACGGGGGTGCCGAAGGGCATCGTCATCAGCCAGGCGAACATCTGCCACTTCCTGCGCTCCTCGAACGCCGTCTACGGGTTCGGGGCGGAGGACGTCGTGTTCCAGGGCGCCTCCGTGGCCTTCGATCTCTCCATGGAGGAGATCTGGGTCCCCCTCATGGTCGGCGCGACGCTCCACGTCGCGACCCCCGCCATGATCGGCGACGTCGAGAACCTGCCCGACCTCCTCGCGCGGGCGGGCGCGACCGTGATCGACACGGTGCCGACGCTGCTGGCGATGCTGACGCGGGACGTGCCGAGCCTGCGGCTGATCCTCCTCGGCGGCGAGGCCCTGCCGGCGCCGCTCCTCGCCCGCTGGGCGACGCCCGGCCGCCGCCTCTTCAACACCTACGGGCCGACGGAAGCGACCGTCGTCGCGACGGTCGCGGAGCTGCGGGCCGGCGACCCCGTCACGATCGGCCGGCCGATCCCGAACTACACGGCCTACATCGTGGACGAAGCCGGCGCGCTGTGCGCCCCGGGCCAGCAGGGCGAGCTCTGGATCGGCGGACCCGGCGTCGCGACGGGCTATCTCGCGCGGCCCGAGCTGACGGCCGAGAAGTTCGTCGCGAACCCGTTCGGCTCCGACGGCGGCGATCCGGTCCTCTACCGGTCCGGCGACGCCGTGAGCCTGACGGAGGCGGGCGACATCGCCTTCCACGGACGCATCGACGACCAGGTGAAGATCCGCGGCTTCCGCGTCGAGCTCGGCGAGATCGAGGCCCGGCTGTCGCACCTGGCGGGCGTCGGCCAGGCGGCCGTGGTGCTCCGGCAGGACGACGGGATCGACCGGCTCGTGGCCTTCGTCGTGCCCGACCGCGGCACGGAGCCGGACCCGTCCCGCCTGCGCACCGACCTCCGCAAGGACGTGCCGGCCTACATGGTGCCGGACCATTTCGAGGCGGTGACCGAGCTGCCGCGGCTCTCCTCCGGCAAGGTGGACCGCAAGGCCCTGAAGGGCCGGCCCGTGACCTTCGGCCTCGCGGGCGGCGAGCAGGAGGACCCGGAGAACGAGACGGAGGCGGCGCTGCTCGTCGCCGCCCGGCGGGCGCTCGGCGAGCGGCCGATCCCGTTCGGGGCCGACTTCTTCGCCGATTTCGGCGGGCATTCGCTGCTCGCGGCCCGGTTCGTCTCGGCGGTGCGCGAGGTGCCGGCGCTCGCCGGCATCACGCTCCAGGACGTCTACGCCAAGCGCACGCTCCGGGCGATCGCGGCCGAGCTGATCACCCGTTCGGGCGGGGCGGGCGCCTACACGGCGATCCGCGACCTCTCCTTCACGCCGCCGCCGCTGCGCCGGCGGATCCTCTGCGGCATCGCCCAGGCGATCGCGCTGCCCTTCGTCATCGCGCTCTCGACGGTGCAGTGGCTCGGCATCTTCGTGAGCTACCTCGTGCTCACGGGCGAAGGGCTCGACCTGCCGTCCGAGATCGCCATGATCCTCGGCATCTACGTGATCATCAACATCGCGACCGCGACGATCGCGATCACGGCGAAATGGCTCATCCTCGGCCGCACCAGGCCGGGCCGCTACCCGCTCTGGGGCGCGTACTACTTCCGCTGGTGGCTGGCGCGGCGGCTCCTGACGCTCGTCCACGTCAAGTGGCTGCAGGGCTCGCCCGCGATGGCGATCTACCTGCGCCTCCTCGGCGCCAAGGTCGGGCGCGACGCGATCATCGCCGATCCCGATTTCGGCGCGGCGGACCTCCTGACCATCGGCACCGGCGCCGTGATCGGCACGAAGAGCGAGCTCGGCAACGCCGAGATCATCGGCGGCGAGCTCGTCATCGGCCGCATCGCCATCGGCGACCACGCGGTCGTGGGCACGTCGAGCGTGATCGGCCTCGACGTCACCATCGGCCGCGACGCCGAGATCCGCGACCTGACCACGATCCCCGACGGGACCGTCGTCGCCGATCGCGACATCTGGGACGGCTCGCCTGGCCGCCGCGTCGGAGCCGTCGACCCGGCCGACCTGCCGGCGCCGCCGCAGGCCTCGACCGGCCGGCGCCTCGCGCTCGGCGCGGTCTACGCCGCGCTCCTCATGATCCTGCCGGCCGTGAGCCTGCTGCCGATCTTCCCGGCCTTCGCCATCTTCGACCTGATCGACGACTGGCTCTCGGCGAATATCGGCGTGCCCTACTACTGGTACCTGCCGCTGCTCACCTGGCCGACGGCCATGGCCATGACCTTCGTCACGGTCGGCCTCATCGCCGTGATCCGCTGGGCCGTGCTGCCGCGCGTCCAGTCCGGCACCTATTCCGTCTTCTCCGGCTTCTACCTGCGCAAGTGGCTGGTCTCGCTCGGCACCGAGGTGACGCTCGAGACCCTGTCGTCGCTCTTCGCGACCATCTTCATGCGCGCCTGGTACCGGCTGATGGGCGCGAAGATCGGCCGGGGCGCCGAGATCTCGACGAACCTCTCGGGCCGCTACGACATCGTCGGCATCGGAGCCGGCAACTTCATCGCCGACGAGGTCGTCTTCGGCGACGAGGAGATCCGGCGCGGCTGGATGCATCTCGAGCCGGTCCAGACCGGCGCGCGCGTCTTCGTCGGCAACGACGCCGTGGTCCCGCCGGGCTCCTCCATCCCGGAGGGCATGCTGCTCGGCATCAAGTCGAAGCCGCCGGCGAACGACCTGATGGCGCCGGGCGACACGTGGTTCGGCTCGCCGCCGATCAAGCTGCCGACCCGTCAGCGGGTCGATCTCGGCGCGGCCGCGACCTACGAGCCGAGCCTGCGCATGAGGCTCGGCCGCATCGTCTTCGAGGCGCTGCACACCTCCTTCCCGGCGATGCTGTTCATCACCTTCGGCATCATCACGGTCGACTTCTTCCTCTACCCGCCCGTGATGCGGCTCGACTGGGGCGCGCTCGCGGTCAACTTCGTGTTCGCGAGCGTGCTGATCGCCGTCGCCCAGACGCTCTGCGTGATCGGTGTGAAATGGGCCCTGATGGGCCGCTACGAGCCCCTCATGAAGCCGATGTGGTCCTGGTGGGCCATGCGGACCGAGGCGGTGGCGGTGCTCTACTGGGGGCTCGCCGGGAAGGTGCTCCTCGACCACCTGACCGGGACGCCGTTCCTGCCCTGGGTGTTGCGGCTGTTCGGCGCCAAGATGGGCCGCGGCATCTGCATGAACACGACCGACATCACCGAGTTCGACTGCATCACGGTCGGCGACTACTGCACCATCAACGCCATGTCGGCGCTCCAGACCCACCTCTACGAGGACCGGGTGATGAAGGTCGGCCGGGTGGAGCTCGGGGCGGGCGTGACGATCGGCTCGAACGCCACCGTGCTCTACGATTCCAAGATCGGGGACTACGCGCAGCTGCGCGCCCTGACGGTGGTGATGAAGGGCGAATCGATCCCGGCGCATTCGGAATGGGAGGGCGCACCGGCCGTGCCGGTCGTCCACGCGCCGGCCCGGCCGGAGCTCGCCCGGGCGGCCTGAGGGCCGGCCCGGCTGACTCCGTCGCGGTTTGCGCCTAAAGCCGCCTTCGTCATGTCGCACAACACCTTCGGTCACCTGTTCCGGGTGACGACCTTCGGCGAGAGCCACGGACCGGCCCTCGGCTGCGTCGTCGACGGGTGCCCGCCCGGGCTTCCGCTCGTCGCCGAGGACATCCAGGCGGAGCTCGACCGGCGACGGCCGGGGCAGTCGCGCTTCACGACCCAGCGGCGCGAGCCGGACGCGGTCCGCATCCTGTCCGGCGTCTTCGAGGACGAGCGCACGGGCGGCCAGCGCACGACGGGCACGCCCATCGCGCTCGTCATCGACAACGTCGACCAGCGCTCCAAGGACTATTCCGACATCCGGGACAGCTTCCGGCCCGGCCACGCCGACTACACCTACGACGCCAAGTACGGCATCCGCGACTATCGCGGGGGCGGCCGCTCCTCCGCCCGCGAGACCGCGGCCCGGGTCGCGGCCGGCGCGATCGCCCGCAAGGTCCTGCCCGGGATCGCGATCCGGGGCGCCGTGGTGCAGATGGGGCCGCATCGGGTGGACCGGGACCGCTGGGACTGGGATGAGGTCGGCCGCAACCCGCTCTTCTGCCCGGACCCGGTCGCGGCGGCGGAGTGGGAGCGCTACCTCGACGGCATCCGCAAGGAGGGCTCCTCGGTCGGCGCCGTGATCGAGATCGTGGCGGAGGGGGCGCCCGCCGGCTGGGGCGCGCCGGTCTACGCGAAGCTCGATGCCGACATCGCGGCCGCCTTCATGTCGATCAACGCCGTGAAGGGCGTCGAGATCGGCGACGGCTTCGCGACGGCCGCGCTCCGGGGCGAGGAGAACGCCGACGAGATGCGGCCCGGCAACGGCGACAGCCCCGTCTTCCTGTCGAACCGGGCCGGGGGGATCCTCGGCGGCATCTCGACGGGCCAGCCGATCGTGGCGCGCTTCGCCGTGAAGCCGACCTCGTCCATCCTGCAATCCCGCCGCACGGTCACGCGGTCCGGCGAGGCGGCCGACATCGTCACCAGGGGCCGCCACGATCCCTGCGTCGGCATCCGGGCCGTGCCCGTCGGCGAGGCCATGATGGCCTGCGTGCTCGCGGATCATTATCTGAGGCACCGGGGACAGGTCGGCGGAGGCGAGCGATGAGCCAGGTCGAGATCGGGGAGGCGGGCCCGAGGCTGCGCGACCTGATCGAGCGCGCCCGAGCCGGCGAGGACGTCGTGCTGACCGATGGCGGCCGCGAGTGCGCGCGCATCCTGCCGCTGGACCGGACCGGCCCGCCGGGACCGGACGCGCCCATTCACCACCCGGTGACGCTCGGGCGTCTGCAGGGGCGGTTCAGGGTGCCCGACGACTTCGACGCACCCCTGCCGGACGATCTCCTCGACCTCTTCGAAGGCAAGTCTTGAGGCTTCTCCTCGACACGCATGTCCTGATCTGGAGCCTCGTCGTGCCCCGACAGTTGCCGGACCGGGCGGCAGCCCTGATCCAGGATCCGGGCAACCTGAAGTTCTTCAGCGCCGCCAGCATCTGGGAAGTCGCCATCAAGCGCGCCCTCGGCCGAGCGGATTTCGACGTCGATCCCGTCGCTCTTACGGAGGCCGCCCGGGCGGATTTCTTCGAACTTCCTGTGACGTCGGATGCGGCGCAGCGCGTGGCCACCTTGCCGCGCCACCACCGTGACCCGTTCGACAGGCTCCTCGTCGCGCAGGCAATCACGGCCGAAGCCCTGCTGCTGACCCACGATGCCGCGTTGAGCGCCTATGCGCCCCATGTCCTCACCGCCCGCTGAGGCCCGAGTGCCCCATCCATGAACACCGTTCCCGACACCATCGAAGCCTTCGCCCGCGGCGAGGTCGTGATCGTCACCGACGACGACGACCGGGAGAACGAGGGCGACCTCGTCGTCGCGGCCTCGCTCTGCACGCCGGAGAAGATGGCCTTCATCATCCGCAACACCTGCGGCATCGTCTGCGCACCCCTGACGGGGGCGGAGGCGCGGCGGCTGCGGCTCGATCCGATGGTCGCCTCCAACGACGCGCCGCTCGGCACGGCCTTCACGGTGACGGTCGACGTGAAGCACGGCCTCACCACGGGCATCTCGGCCGAGCAGCGCTGCAACACGGTGCGGGCCCTCGCCAACGGCAACAACGGCGCCGCCGACTTCGTGCGGCCCGGCCACGTCTTCCCGCTCATCGCCAAGGACGGCGGCGTGCTCATGCGGTCCGGCCACACGGAGGCGGCGGTCGATCTCTGCCGGCTCGCGGGGCTGCCCGAGGTCGGCGTGATCTGCGAACTCGCCAACGACGACGGCACCGTCATGAAGGGCGATCAGATCGTCGCCTTCGCGGCGAAGCACGCGCTGAAGCGGATCTCGGTCGCGGACCTCATCGGGCATCGGCAGGCGCGCGAGACGCTCGTGCAGCGGCTCGGGACCTTCCCGGTGAAGACGCCGCACGGCGCGCTCACGGGCTACGCCTACGACACGCCCTTCGACGAGGTGCAGCACTACGCCTTCGTCCACGGCCGGATCGGCGACGGGCGCGACATCCTCGCCCGCCTCCACCGGGCCAACGTCGTGACGGACGTGCTCGCGGGCGGCGGACCCGTCGAGGCCTCGCTCGCCCGCTTCGCCAAGGAAGGGCGGGGCGTGCTCGTCTACCTGCGGGACGGCACGGCCGGCGTGCCGCTGACGAGTCTGTCGCGGGACGCGGAAGGATCGGATGCCGAGCGCAACCGCCTGTGGCGCGAGATCGGCCTCGGCGCGCAGATCCTGCGGGATCTCGGCGTGACCTCCATCCGCAACCTCGCCACCGGCTCCCGGTCCTATGTCGGGCTGTCGGGCTTCGGCATCGAGATCGTCGGCTCCGAAGCCATCTGAGGACGATCGTCGGGCGTCCGCGGCGCGGAGGTCGTCCGCCGCGCCCTCAGGCGGCCGGCGACCCGCGCGGGCGCTCCAGGCGCAGCGTCACCTCGAGGCGGCCCGTGACGGTGCCGACGGTGTTGCGCACCTCCGCCATGCGGAACCCGTCGAGCGCGGACCGCGCCGCCGGCTCCCCGATCGCGAGCTGGTCGAGCAGGGCCGCGACGAGGGCGTGGAGGACGGGCGTCGTGCCGTCCTCGACCTTCACGGCGAGCCCGACCGCGCCCACGGCGCCGAGCCGCCGCGTGTCGTCGGAGGGCCGGATGCCGATCGCGTAGCTCGCATCCGCGCCGACCTTGCCGACGAGGGTCCCGGCATAGGCCCGCATCAGCCGCGTGCAGAACCGGCCTTCGCCGGCCACCATCTCGGGATGCGCCACCATGGCGTCGTAGAGGCGCGCGAGAGCGGCGGAGCGCGCCGGATCGGCGCCGTCGCGGCCGCTCCGGCCCGGATCGTCGGCGAGCGTCGCGTAGAGCCGGGCCAGCCGGTCCAGCGGAACGCCGGGCGTCGGCAGGTTGCAGCCGTCGATCGCCCAGGCGACGCCGTCGTCCGGGAGGTCGCAGACGGCCGCCATCGTCCGGCGGACCCGCTGCTGCAGCGGGTGGTCGGCCTCGTGGTAATCCGCAACCGGCGCGCCGATGGCGCGCGCCGCGGCCAGCATCCCGGCATGCTTGCCGGCGCAGTTGCTGCAGGCCGGCGTCGGCCGGAAGCCGCTGCGGATCCAGGCCCGGTGGACGGCCTCGGACAGGGGCGGATGGCCGCCGCATCGCATCTCGTCCTCCGTCGAGCCCGACTTCGCCAGCATGGCGCGGGCGCGCGCGACGTGGCGGTCCTCGCTCGAGTTCGAGCCGCACATCAGGGCGAGGTCGGCCGCGTCGAAGCCGTAGCGGTCGGCCGCGCCGGTCTCGAGGATCGCGAGCGCCTGGGCGGGCTTCGCGGCGGACCGCGCGAGCGTGGCGCGGAACGGGTCCCCGAAGGCGAAGAGGAGCGTGCCCTCGGCATCCACCACCGCCGCGTGGGCGGCGTGCCGGTTCTCGACGGCCGCCCCACGCCACAGGATCGCCGCGACCGGTTCCGTCGTCAGGCCCCCGATCGTCCCCTCCCTCGCTCGACGGGGCCGGCGTCGCCGGCGGGCGGCCCGTTTCCCGTTCGTCGCGACCGTCCTATCGTCGCGGCGGGAGAACGCCAATGGCCGACGCGATCGATACGGACGTCCTCGTGGTCGGGGCCGGCCCGACCGGGCTGCTCGCGGCCGCGCTTCTCGCGCGCCTCGGCATCGCGGTGCGCATCGTGGACCGGAGCCCGGACGCGGCGAAGGAATCCCGCGCCTTCGGCGTTCAGGCCCGCTCGCTCGAGCTCTTCGCCTCGCTGGGCCTCGCGGACGCGCTCCTCGACCGCGGGCTCGTCGCGACCGGCATCCAGGTCTTCATCGACGGGGAGCGCCGGGCGGAGATCGCCTTCGACGATCTCGGCCGGACGGACACGCCCTTCGGCTTCCTCCTGATGGTGCCGCAATCGGAGGTCGAGGCCGTGCTGGTCGAGGAACTCGCCCGCCTCGGCGTCGCGGTCGAGCGCGGCGCCGAGGCGTTCGATCTCGCCCAAGACGGGGAGGGGGCCTCCGTCCGCCTGCGCGGTCCCGACGGCGAGCGCAGGGTCGCGGCCCGCTACGTGATCGGGGCGGACGGCGCGCACAGCTTCGTCCGCAAGGCGCTCGGCCTCGCCTTCGAGGGCGCGGCCTACGGGCAGACCTTCCTCCTCGCGGACGCGTCCGTGACGTGGCCGCTCGGCGCCGACCGCCTGAGCCTCTTCCTGCGCGGACGGGACTTCGCGGCGTTCCTGCCCCTGAAGGGGCGGGACTACGCGCGCGTCATGGTGGTCGATCCCGAGGGCGGCGGCGGCGGCGGGCAGGGCAGCGCCCCGGTGGACCTCGCCGTCGTGGAGCGCGCCTTCCGGGCCGCGACCGGCCTGGACGCCCGCCTGTCGGCGCCGCGCTGGACCTCGCGCTACCGCGTCCACCATCGCGGCGTGGACCGCTACCGGGTGGGCCGGTGCTTCGTGGCGGGAGACGCGGCGCATATCCACTCCCCGGCCGGCGGGCAGGGCATGAACACGGGCCTGCAGGACGTCGCCAACCTGTGCTGGAAGCTCGCGCTCGTGCTCCGCAGCCAGGCCGCCGACGCGCTGCTCGACAGCTACCACGACGAGCGCTGGCCCGTGGGGCAGCGCGTGCTCGCCTATACGGACCGGGCCTTCTCGGCCGTCGCCGACCCCTCGGGCTGGGTGCTGGCCGTGCGCTCGGTCCTCGCGCCCTCGCTCGCCGCCACCTTGTCGCGGGTCGCGGCCCTGCGGCGCCGCGTCTTCGGCTTCGTGTCGCAGCTCGGCATCCGCTACGCGCCCGGCCGGTTCGCGGCGGAGCGGGTCGGGCGGGCCTGGGAGGACGGCCCCGGTCCGGGGCGCCGGGCGCCGGACGCCGCGATCGCGCGGCACCGGGACGTGTTCGACCTCCTGGCCGGCTACGGCTTCACGCTGCTCGCCTTCAGCCGCGATCCGCTGGCGGAGGAGGAGATCGCCGCCATCTCGGCGGACCTGCAGGCCCTGTCGCGGGACGGCCCGATCCCCCTCGCGACGCATCTCGTGGCCCATTCCCTGGTCGGGCGCGACCCGCGCCTCGTCCAGGCGGAGGCGCCGGCGGCGTTCGCGGCTTACGGCATCGGGCCGGACCGGCCGCGCGCGCTCTACCTCGTGCGGCCGGACGGCTACGTCGCCTGGCGGGCGGACGGGTTCGACGTCGCGGGCTGCCGCGCCTTCCTGGCCGGCTGGACGGCGTGATCGCGCCGGCGATCAGGCCTCCTCGGCCAGCACGCCGACATGGGCCGCGACGGACTGTCCGAGCGCCTGCAGGTCGTAGCCGCCCTCGAGCAGCGACACGAGCCGTCCGCCGGCGTGCCGGCGGGCGACGGCGAGGAGCGCCCGGGTCGCCCAGGCGAAATCCTCGGCCTCCAGCCGCAGGTCCGCCAGCGGATCGCGGCGGTGGGCGTCGAAGCCCGCCGACACGATCACGAGATCGGGCGCGAACCGCTCGAGCCGCGGCAGGATGGCGGTCTCGAAGGCCTCGCGGAAGGATTCGCCGTCGTCGCCGGGGCGGAGCGGGGCGTTGACGATCGTGTCGTGGTCGCCCCGCTCGCGCGTCGCGCCCGTGCCGGGATAGAGCGGCATCTGGTGCGTCGAGCAGTACATCACGGTGGGGTCGTCCCAGAGGATGTCCTGCGTCCCGTTGCCGTGGTGCACGTCCCAATCGACGATCGCGACCCGGTCGAGCCCGTGCCGCGCCTGCGCGTGGCGGGCCGCGATGGCCGCGTTGTTGAAGAAGCAGAAGCCCATCGCGCGGGTGCGCTCGGCATGGTGGCCGGGCGGCCGCATGGCCGAGAAGGCGTTCGACGCGGTCCCCGTCACGACGGCGTCGACCGCCTCCGTCGCGCCGCCGACGCCCCGGAGGGCGGCCTCCAGGGTGCCGGGAGACATGATGGTGTCGCCGTCCACGGCGAAGAGGCCGTCGGCCGGGGAGGCGGCGAGGAGCGTCTCGATCCACTCGCGCGGATGGGCGAGGGCGACCGTGTCGAGCGCCGCTGCCGCGGGCTGCCGGCGGGGCAGGGCCGCGAGCGCGCCCTCGGCCAGCGCCGCCTCGACGGCCCGGATGCGGTCCGGCCGCTCCGGGTGGCCGTCGGGCGTGCGGTGCTCGAGCGTGGCGGGATGATGGAGAATGAGCGTCGTCATGGCGCCTCCGGCGGCCCTCCGACTCTGGCAGGGCGCGGCCGGGGCGTCCAACGACTTGTCGCTTCCGGGCCACAGCCGGGCGAAAGCGCCGGAGCGGGGTACCGGCGGCGGCCCCGACGCGTCATTCTGGGACGGCGTTGAGGTTCGGTTAACGCGTTCCTGCCAGGGCCGGCGGGAGAGAGGTCCCATGCGCGCCCCGTCCATCCTCGTCGGTCTCGCCGGAAGCCTGCTGCTGGCCGGCTGCTTCAGCGCCGTGCCGGACCCGCAGGTCTCGGCGCTCGACGCCAAGTACATGGCGCTCGTGCCGCAGGCCGAGATCGATCCCCATTTCGCCCGCTACCAGATGGACGACCCGACGGGCGAGGCGCCCGGCACCGTCGTCGTCGAGACGAAGCAGCGGCAGCTCTATCTCGTGCTGCCCGGCCGCAAAGCCATCCGCTACGGCGTCACGGTCGGCGACGAGGCGTTCGGCTGGTCGGGCGCGGCGGACGTCGCCCGCAAGGCCGAATGGCCGTCCTGGAACCCGCCGGCCGAGATGAAGGCGCGCTGGCCGCACGTCCATGCGGTCGAGGGCGGACCGAACTCGCCCATGGGGGCGCGCGCGCTCTACCTGCACCAGGGCGGCAAGGACACGCTGTACCGCATCCACGGCACGAACGAGCCGGAGAAGATCGGGCAGGCGGCGTCCTCGGGCTGCATCCGCATGCGCAACATGGACGTGGTCGACCTCTACAACCGGGTGCCCGTCGGCGCCCGCGTGATCGTGCGCTGAGCCGCGCCGATCGCTACAATTGTCGCGTTTCGCCCGACCTGTCGTTGAACACGACAGCAAACGTGCGGCGATGATGGCTGCGCGGTAAGAGTTCGCAGATCGGCCGAGCGTAGTCTCCTGGATATCAAACAGGAGGCACACACATGAAGTCGCGTTCGGTCATCGTCTCTGCTCTCGTTGCCGGTTCCGCCCTCGTCGCGGCGTTCGGGGCCTCGGCCCAGGGAGCGTCCGACCTGTCCCGCGCCCGCCTCGCCTGGGCCGAGCGCCACGCCGCGACCGTGTGCCAGCCGCTCGCCGACCGGGGCCAGGCCCGCAAGGCCGCCCGCTGCCTCGACCGCGTCGCCGCCGTCCGGGCCGACGCCCGCCAGGGTCTCGAGGCGACGGCCAGCGTGGCCGCGGCGCCCGCCGCGAGGTCCGCCGGCCGCTGCGTCGGCATCCAGTGCATCGAGCGCACCTCCTTCCTCGGCATGTCCTACTGAGGACCGGCCGGCCGGCGGCGCGCGGCGCGCCGTCGGCTCCCCGGGCTGTCTCTCAGGACGGCGCGGCCTCGGCCAGCCGGTCCACCCCGGCGGTGTCGATCGCGGCCAGCATGTCGGCGACGCGCCGGCCGCCCACCATCCTCTCCGCCGCGATCTCGGCGAGGGGGACCAGCACGAAGGCCCGCTCCGCGATCCGCGGATGGGGCAGGGTCAGGCCGGGCACGTCGAGGGCGAGCCCGCCATGGTCCAGGATGTCGATGTCGAGCGCCCGCGGTCCCCAGCGCGTGCCGGGCACCCGCCCGCAGGCCCATTCGGTCGCCTGGCAGAGCCGCAGCAGCGCCTCCGGCGCGAGCTCCGTCCGGACGATCGCGCAGGCGTTGACGAAATCCGGCTGCGGCACCGGCCCCCAGGGCGCCGTGCGGTAGAAGGCCGAGCGCGCGAGCGCGACGACGCCGCTCTCGGCGAGACGCGCCACCGCGCGCTCGATCGCGTCGCGCGGAACCCCCAGATTGCCGCCGAAGGCGAGCAGCGCCTCGGCCATGGTCAGGCGCGCGATCGCTCGATCGCGACCGCCACGTGCGCGAAGATCGCGTCGATCGGCGCTCCCGGCTTCCGCAGCTCGATCGCGACCCGCTCGATGGGCGGGAACGCGTCGAACAGGGCCGCCGCGACCGCCTCGGCGGCGGCCTCCAGCAGCTTGAACCGCTGCGTCGTCAGCGTCCTGCCCGCGACGGCGACCATGTCGGCGTAGGAGACCGACAGCCGCAGGTCGTCCGCCCGGCCCGCCGGCCCGAGGTCGAGGACCGCCTCCACGTCGATCTCGAAGCGCTGGCCGAGCACGGCCTCCTCGGCCAGGAGGCCATGGCGGGCGACGACCTGCAGCCCCTTGACGATGATCCGGTCGCTCATGCGGCGGCCTCCGCGACGGCCCGCCAGAGCCGGAGCGCCTGCACGTGCTCGCTCACGTCGTGGACCCGCACGATGTCCGCGCCCGCCATCGCGCCGAGGAGGTTGCCGGCGATCGTGCCGCCGAGCCGGTCGATGGCCGGACGGGGCGGGTCGGACAGCGCGCCGATGAAGCCCTTCCGCGACAGGCCGAGGAGGATCGGTCGGCCGAACGACCTCAGGCGGCCGAGCGCCGCGAGACAGCGCAGGCTCTGCCCGTAGGTGCGGCCGAAGCCGATGCCGGGATCGACCGCGACGGCGTCGTCCGGGATGCCGGCGCGCCGGGCGCGCTCGAGGGCGGCCTCGAGCGACCGCATCATGTCGTCGACGATGTCGATCGCGGGGTCGATCGCCGCGCGGTTGTGCATGACGACGAGCCCGGCGCCGCTCTCGGCGACCACCTCCGCCAGGGCGGGATCGCGCGCGAGGCCCCAGACGTCGTTCACGATCGCGGCCCCGGCGGCGAGCGCGCGGCGGGCGACGTCCGCCTTCGACGTGTCGATGGAGACCGGCGGCAGGGAGGCGGACCGGAGGCCGTCGAGCACGGGCGCGACCCGCGCCCATTCCGTGTCGGCCTCGACGGGGACATGGCCGGGCCGTGTGGATTCGCCGCCCACGTCGAGGATCGCGGCGCCGTCCGCCGCCATGCGGCGGGCGCTCGCGACGGCGTCGGCCGCGGCGGCGTTCCGGCCGCCGTCCGAGAACGAATCGGGCGTGACGTTGATCACGCCCATGACGAGCGGCGTCGGGCCGAGTGCGAAGGCGCCCGCCCGGTGGCGCCAGAGGCGCGGTTCGGACGTCAGAGGAACTGGCTCACGCCCGGGATGGCGCCGACGATCGGCCCCATGACGTCCTCGCCGGCCGTCTCGCGGCCGTAGGCGAAGAGCTCGCGGCCGAGCGGCTGCATCTGGCCCATGGGCACGCCGGCGGCCATCAGCTTCTGGCCGAGCGCCATGACGCCGCCCCCGCCGCCCATCATGCCCATCAGGCCGCCCACGAGGCCGCCCGCCGCGCCGTCCCCGGCGCGGATCCTCGGCGTCACGCCTCTTCCACCGCTGTCGCGTCCGGCCATGGCAGTGACGATCCGTGATTTGCAGCCTCGGGCCTCGTGTCATACGCAATCGCCACGCATGCCGCCACACGGGCCGGGCCGCGCTGGAGGATCACCCATGGAAGCACTCGTCGCCCGCATCGTGACCGCGACCGGACTGGACGCGACGGTCGTCGAGAAGGCCGTCGGCCTGATCCTCGCCTTCCTGGTGAAGGAGGGTCCGGAGGAGCAGGTGACGCAGCTGCTGGAAGCCATGCCGGGCGCCCGCGAGGCGGTGGCGGGTGCCGGGGACGGCGCGGCG
>JAEUAC010000018.1 GCA_019695455.1 Methylorubrum extorquens
CGGCCGGTGGGCGACCGATCGTTCACGCGAGATTCACCGGGGCCGGCCCAAGCGGCGCCCCCGGTTGCCGGCCGCCGGACGGCGCCCGGCGGCGGACACCATCGAGGACGCGACATGCAGGAGATCATCGGGCAGACGTCCCCGGCCGCGGAGGCCCGGGAGGCGCCGGGCGGCGGCTTCGCGTCCCAGGCCCGCTTCGGGGACGCGGACGTCCGCGTGCTGCGGAACGCGATCCTCGACAAGCTCCGCTACGCGGTGGGGCGGCAGCCCGCGGCCGCGCGGGACCACGACTGGTACGTGGCGACCGCGCTCGCGCTGCGCGACCGGATCATCGACCGCTGGCTCGACTCGATGCAGCGCGCCACCTCCGGCGGCTCGAAGCACGTCTACTACTTCTCGCTCGAGTTCCTGATCGGGCGCCTTCTCGTCGACGGCCTGTCCAATCTCGGCCTGCTGGCGGCCGTGAAGGACGCGCTGGCGCAGCTCGACGTCGATTTCGACCGGGTGCGCGGCGCCGAGGCGGACGCGGCGCTCGGCAACGGCGGCCTCGGCCGGCTCGCCGCCTGCTTCATGGAATCCATGGCCTCGCTGGACGTGCCGGCCTTCGGCTACGGGATCCGCTACGATTTCGGCCTGTTCCGGCAGGTCGTCACCGACGGCTGGCAGCACGAGATCCCGGAGGATTGGCTGTCCTTCGGCAATCCCTGGGAGTTCGAGCGGCCCGACATCACCTACCCGGTGCTGTTCGGCGGCTCCGTCGAGGAGATGCGGGCGGAGGACGGGACGGTCCGCTACACGTGGCGGCCGGCCGACGTCGTGACGGCCGTCGCCTTCGATACGCCCGTCGTCGGCTGGCGCGGCGCGCGCGTGAACACGCTCCGGCTCTGGTCGGCCCGCGCGCCCGACCCGCTGCAGCTCGCGACCTTCAACCTCGGCGACTACGTGGGCGCCATGGCGGACCGGATGAAGACGGAGGCGATCTCGCGCGTCCTCTATCCGAGCGACGCGACGCCGGCCGGCCAGGAGCTGCGGCTGCGCCAGGAGTTCTTCTTCACGTCCGCCTCGCTGCAGGACCTGATCCGTCGTCACCGGGCGAGCCATGCGGACCTCCGCAGCCTGCCTCACTCGGCCGCCATCCAGCTCAACGACACCCATCCGGCCATCGCGGTCGCCGAGCTGATGCGGCTCCTCGTGGACGAGCACGGCATCCCCTGGGCCGAGGCCTGGTCCATCACGCGCGAGACCCTGAACTACACCAACCACACCCTGATGCCGGAGGCGCTGGAGACCTGGCCGACCGCCCTCATGGACCGGCTCCTGCCGCGGCACATGCAGATCATCTACCAGATCAACTGGGAGCACCTCGATTCCGTGGTGGCGAAGGGCCCGGTCGACAACGAGACGCTCAAGCGCGTCTCGCTGATCGGCGAGGAGGGCGAGCGCCGGGTCCGCATGGGGCCGCTCGCCTTCATCGGCTCGCGCCGCGTGAACGGCGTGTCGGCGCTCCACACCGAGCTCATGAAGGAGACGGTCTTCGCGGACCTGCACCGCCTCCATCCCGAGCGCATCACGAACAAGACCAACGGCGTGACCTTCCGGCGCTGGCTGCAGCAGGCCAATCCCGGCCTGACGAAGCTCCTCGTCGACGCGGTCGGGCCGCGCGTGCTGGACGATCCCGCGGCGCTCGAGGGGCTGCGGGCCATGGCGGGCGATTCCGCCTTCCGGGAGCGCTTCGTCGCGCTCCGCCGCTACAACAAGGAGCGGCTCGCGCGCGTGATCACGCAGCGGCTCGGCTTCGCGGTCGATCCGGACGCGCTCTTCGACGTGCAGATCAAGCGCATCCACGAATACAAGCGGCAGCACCTGAACCTGCTCGAGACCGCGGCCCTCTACCAGGCCATCAAGGACGCGCCCGAGAAGGACTGGACGCCGCGCGTCAAGATCTTCGCCGGCAAGGCCGCGTCCAGCTACGTGGTGGCGAAGCTCATCATCAAGCTCGCCTACGACCTCGCCGCCCGCATCAACGACGATCCCGACGTCCGGGGCCGGCTCGCGGTCGCGTTCCTGCCGAACTACAACGTGAGCCTCGCCGAGACGATCATCCCGGCCGCCGATCTCTCGGAGCAGATCTCGACGGCGGGCCTCGAGGCGTCGGGCACCGGCAACATGAAGCTCGCCCTGAACGGCGCGCTGACGATCGGCACGCTCGACGGCGCCAACGTCGAGATCCGCGAGCATGTCGGGCCCGAGAACATCACGATCTTCGGCCTGACGGCCCAGGAGGTGGCGGAGCGCAAGCGCAACCCCTTCCACGCCCGCGCCGCCATCGAGGCCTCGCCCCGGCTCGCCGCCACGCTCGCGAGCGTGCGCTCGGGCGCGTTCTCGCCGGACGATCCCGGCCGCTTCGCGGGCCTCGTCGACGGGCTCGCGCACCACGACACGTTCATGGTGACCAGCGACTTCGACGCCTACTGGGACGCCCAGCGCTCGCTGGACGCGCTCTGGACCGACCAGGACGCGTGGTGGGAGCGGGCGGTGCGCAACGTCGCCGGCGTCGGCTGGTTCTCGTCCGATCGTACCATCCGCGAATACGCGAGCGAGATCTGGCGCGTGCCGGCCACCTGAGCGGGCGACCGCATCCGGCGCGCCCGCTCCGTGAGCGAATGCCGCAGGCTCCGTTCAGGTCCGCTTAAGCCTGTTCGCGCTACGTCTCGGGCCGGTTCATCGCATCAGGATCGTCCATGCG
>JAEUAC010000026.1 GCA_019695455.1 Methylorubrum extorquens
CGTCGTCGAAGACCCGAGACCCCTCCCGGTCGTCGCGATCGACCTGGCGCCGTAGCCCCCGCGCGGGTCGGCCCTTTCGTGAAGCAAGACCCTCGTGGTCTCACGTCTGCCGGACGATGCGGAGTGATCCGAGACGGGTTTCCTCGACCCGGTCGTCGATGGCGGCCCGCATCCGGATCAGGCCCGGTTCAAAGTTGCATCGGGGCGAGGACGAAGCTGCCCGAGGCGACGATCTGGCGAGGAGCGGCCGTGCCCGGCTCAAGGTCCGCCACCAGCTTCTCCTGTTCGACGGGCGGCGGCGCGTCGAGCAAATCCTCAATGGACGGCCGCGTGGCGCCCGGCAGATAGCACCGGACGGTGACCGAGCGCAGCGGCATGCTGGCCGGCGTAATCCTGCGGGACCTGCGGGCCGAATTCGGCAATCTCGGGCTCGCGGATGCGGCTTACAACGCGGGTCCGCGCCGGGTGCGCGACTGGCTCGCGGGCCGCGGGGGTCTCCCGGCCGAGACGCGCCACTACGTTCACGCCATCACGGGCCGGATGACGAGAGCTGGGCTCCGCCCGGCGCCCGCGTCATGCCCGTGTTCAGCCGCGCCGGCGCGCCCGGGTCCCTGTCGACCGGACCTCGCGTCCACTGGGAACTCGCGCTCCTACGCGCCCTCACCAACGTCGCTTCTGCCGGAACGGCCGACGGCGCTGCGAGGACGGCGCGCCGCCGGACGAAGGGCACTCCAGCGCAGCTCGAGGCGAGCCTCTGCACTATCGGCCTACGCTATCCATCGTTTCGATAAGGCTCGGTGGTGTCGAGACGGCCGGGAACTTCCTAGACCGGCACGACGACCGCGGCGGCTTCGCGTCCGATGCGGGCCGCGTCGTCCGTCCGCCAGCAGGCGGCCCTGTGGCCGGGCTCGATCGCGACGACCGGCGGATCGTCGACGCACCGTGCCTCGGCGAGGAAGCAGCGAGGCCTGAAGGGGCAGCCCGGCTCCCGGTTCGCGAGGTCCGGAGGGCCGCCCGGGATGGTCTCCAGGCGCGAGCCCTTGGCGAGCGCCCCTTCCGCGCGGCTTCGCAGGAGGCCGATCGTGTAGGGGTGGTGCGGCGTCCGCACGAGTTGCCGGGCCGAGCCTTCCTCGACGATGCGACCCGCATACATGACGGCGATCCGGTCGGCGACCTCGACGGCCGCGCCGAGATCATGCGTCACGAACACGATGGAGAGGCCGAGGTCCCGTTGGAGGTCGCGCAGCAGCAGGAGGATCTGGATCTGGACGGTCGCGTCCAGCGCCGTCGTCGGCTCGTCGGCGAGCAGGACCTGCGGGCGACAGGCGAGCGCGAGCGCGATCATGGCGCGTTGGCGCATGCCGCCCGACATCTCGTGAGGATAGGCATCGAGGCGGCGTTCGGGCGACGGGATGCGGACGCGCTCGAAGAGCGCCAGTGCCCGCGCCCGTGCCTCGGCCTCCGAGACGCGTTCGTGTTCGCGGATGGCCTCCGTGATCTGGCGGCCGACCGTGTAGACCGGATCGAGTGCGAGCAGCGGTTCCTGGAAGATCATGGCGACCTCCCGGCCGCGGAAGGCGGCGAGCTCGCGCCGCGTCAGCTGCATGACGTCACGGCCGGCGACCCGGATGGAGCCGCCGATGGCGGTCCGCTTCTCGGGGTTCAGCCGCATGATGGCGCGCAGCGTCACGCTCTTGCCCGACCCGGATTCACCGATCAACGCGATCGTCTGGCCCCGCTGCAGCACGAGGTCGACGCCGTCGACCGCCCGAACCTTGCCCCCGAACGTGACCGTCAGGCCGGAGACCGCGACCGCGGGTGCGGGGGACGTCATGCCGCGATCCTCTCGGAAGCGGGCGCGAGCGAGTGCCCCGAACCCGGCTGCCGCGCCAGGCAGGCGACCCGGTGGTCGTCCGCGAGCGAGGCGAGCGGCGGCTCCTCGGCGGCGCAGACGGGCTCGGCGAGCGCGCAGCGCGGATGGAAGCGGCAGCCCGTCGGCGGGTCGATCGGGTTCGGCGGGTCTCCCGCCAGCGGCGCGACCTCGGTTCGCCGGTCGGGATCCAGCGATGGCATCGATGACAGGAGCGCGCCCGTGTAGGGGTGCGACGGCGCCCCGAGCACGGTGTCCGCGGGCCCGATCTCGGCCACGCGGCCGAGATACATCACCATCACCCGGTCGCAGATGAAGCGGACGACGTTGAGGTCGTGCGAGATGAAGACGTAGGTGAGGTCGAACTCGGCCTTGAGGTCGAGGAGAAGGTTCAGGACCTGCGCCTCGACGGACTTGTCGAGCGCGGAGACCGCCTCGTCGAGGACGACGAGGCGCGGTTCGAGCGCGAGCGCGCGGGCGATGTTGACGCGCTGACGCTGGCCGCCCGACAGCTCGTGCGGGTAGCGGCCGGCGAAGCGCGTCGGCTCCAGCCCGACGCGCGCGAGCAGGTCGCGCGCCTTCGCGACCGCGGCCTTCGCCGAGAGACCGTGCACCTGCGGCGCGAACGCGACCGATCCCTCCACCGTCATGCGCGGGTTCAGGGAGGAATAGCTGTCCTGGAAGACCATCTGCGCCTGCCGGCGGAAGGCGCGGAGCGACAGTTGCGTGCCGCCGATGACCTCGCCGTCGAACAGCATCTCGCCCCTGTCGTGAGGCATGAGACCCATTACGAGCCGGGCGGTGGTCGACTTTCCGCAGCCGGATTCGCCGACGATGCCGAGCGTCTCGCCCTTCACGACCGAGAAGTCGACGCCGTCGACGGCCCGGACGACCTTCTTCGGCCCGCCGAACCCCTTCGCGACGGGGAAGTGCTTCACGAGCCCCGTGACCGTCAGGAGCGGTTGCGCCGGCCCGCCCCGATCCGTCAGCCCGGCACCACCGAAGACGCCGATGGTCATTCCTTCACCTCCATGGCCGTGCGCAGCCCGTCCGAGAACAGGTTGAAGGAGATGGAGGTCACGAAGATGCAGAGACCGGGCAGGGCGGCGACGGCGGGGTTCACGTAGATGGCGGTGCGCAGCGTGTTGAGCATGAGGCCCCATTCCGGCTCGGGCGGCCTCACGCCGAGGCCCAGGAAGGACAATCCCGAGGCGAGGATCATGGAAACCGAGATGAGGCTCGTCGCGTAGACGAAGATCGGCCCGAGCACGTTGCCGAGCACCTGCACGCGCACGATCGTGAGCGCCGAGGCGCCCGACAGCCGGGCGGCGTCGACGTAGTCGCGATTGCGGATCTGCGTCGTGACGCTCTCGGCGACCCGCGCGATCTGGGGCACGAACACGCAGGTCAGCGACACGATCGAGTTGAAGATGCCGGCGCCGAGCGCGCCTGAGAGCGCGATGGCGAGCAGCACGGACGGGAAGGCGAAGAACACGTCGATCGTGCGCATCAGGACCGTGTTCAGCCAGCCTCCGACGTAGCCCGCCACGATGCCGATGGCGGAGCCGATCGCGAAGGCGAGCACCACGGGAGTCACGCCCATGAAGAGCGAGAGGCGGGCGCCCACCATGAGGCGGCTGAGCATGTCGCGGCCGAGCTCGTCCGACCCGAGCGGGTAGTTGGGCGTGCCGATCGGTCGGAGCCGGCGCAGCATGGCGCCCCGGTAGGGATCGGCCGGCGTGAACCAGGGGGACAGCAGGGCCACGAGGACGATCGCGAGGATCACGGCCAGCGCCGCCATGGCCACGGGATCGCGGACGAGCTTCGCGGCGACCCCGCCCCAATAGCCGCGCGAGCGGGCGACCGGCGGGATCGCGACCGGCGGGGCGGCGCGCGCACCGATCGGCTCGCCGGCGATCGGCAGCGTCCGGAGAGGCGCGCTCATCGCTTGATCCTCGGGTCGAGGGCGGTCTGGATGACGTCGACGAGAAGGTTCAGGCCGACGAAGAACATCGCGAGCACCAGGATCGAGCCCTGCAGGAGGGGCAGGTCGCGCTGGAAGATCGCGGCGTTCAGCA
>JAEUAC010000064.1 GCA_019695455.1 Methylorubrum extorquens
CGTCGCATGGGCCATGCCGGCGCCATCATCTCGGGCGGCAAGGGCGGGGCCGAGGACAAGATCGCCGCCATGGAGGCGGCCGGCATCCGCGTGTCGCCGTCGCCCGCCCGCCTCGGCAAGACGCTGGTCGAGGTCCTGAAGGGCTGACCCGCCTTACAATCGCCCGTTAAAGGGAGCTCAGGTAGACGCTCGTCATGGGCCTCGTTCGAACCTCTCTCACGCTGAGCAACGCCAGGGCGCCCGAGTCGGCGCCGATGGTCGTGGAGGCGCTGGTGGATACCGGCGCCGTCCATCTCCGCATCCCCGAGACGGTCTCGATCCAGCTCGCGCTCGAAGAACTCGAGACGCGCGACGTGACGTCGGCCGACGGGTCGAAGCGGCTCGTCTCATCTATCGGGCCCGTCGAGACCGCGTTCGGCAATCGGTCCTGCTACACGGGCGCCATGGTCATGGGGGGCGAAATCCTCCTGGGCGCGATCCCGACGGAGGACATGGACCTCGTGGTCCGTCCCTCCAGCCAGGACGTTGTCCCGAACCCGAAGAGCCCCAATATTCCCGCATCGGTAGCGATGGGAGTTCGCTACCGCTGACCCGCCCCGATCGGCGCGCCGCCGTCGGCGCGCGGAAAGCCTGACATGTCGCGCCAAGACGCCAACCAGAACCTGCTGCAGACCGCCTTCCTGTACGGCGGGAACGCCACCTACATCGACGACCTCTACGCCCGTTACGAGAAGGACCCGACCTCCGTCGACGCGGAATGGGCGAAGCTCTTCTCCGGTCTCAACGAGGAGGGCGCGCTCGTCGAGAAGAACGCGCGCGGCGCGTCCTGGCAGAAGCCGAACTGGCCCGTGCCGATGAACGGCGAGCTCGTGTCCGCGCTCGACGGGAACTGGGCGCAGGTCGAGAAGGCCGTCGGCGACAGGATCAAGACCAAGGCGGCCGAGACGGGCGCGGCGGCCTCGCCCGTGGACGTCCATCAGGCCACGCGTGATTCGGTCCGGGCCATCATGATGATCCGCGCCTATCGGATGCGCGGCCATCTCCATGCCGACCTCGACCCGCTCCACATCGAGAAGCGCGGCGACGACGCCGAGCTGCACCCCTCGCATTACGGCTTCACGGACGCCGATTGGGACCGTCCGATCTTCCTCGACAACGTGCTCGGGATGGAGTTCGGGACGCTCCGCGAGATCGTGGGGCTGCTCGAGCGCACCTATTGCCAGACGCTCGGCGTCGAGTTCATGCACATCTCGGATCCGACCGAGAAGGCGTGGATCCAGGAGCGCATCGAGGGCAAGGACAAGGAGATCACCTTCACGCCGGAAGGCAAGCGGGCGATCCTGAACAAGCTCGTCGAGGCCGAGGGCTTCGAGAAGTTCCTGGACCTCAAGTACACGGGCACCAAGCGCTTCGGGCTCGACGGGTCCGAGGCCATGATCCCGGCGCTCGAGCAGATCATCAAGCGCGGCGGCGCCATGGGCGTGAAGGAGATCGTCGTCGGCATGGCCCACCGGGGCCGGCTGAACGTGCTCTCCAACGTCATGGCGAAGCCCCACCGGGCCATCTTCCACGAGTTTAAGGGCGGCTCCTACGCGCCCGAGGACGTGGAGGGCTCCGGCGACGTGAAGTACCACCTCGGCGCCTCGTCGGACCGCGCCTTCGACGGCAACAACGTCCACCTGTCGCTCACCGCGAACCCGTCGCATCTCGAGATCGTCGACCCGGTCGTGCTCGGCAAGGTGCGGGCGAAGCAGGACCAGCACAACGACGCGCCGGAAAGCCGGACCTCGGTCATCCCGCTCCTCATCCACGGCGACGCGGCCTTCGCGGGCCAGGGCGTCGTCGCCGAGTGCCTCGGCCTCTCGGGGCTGAAGGGGCACCGCACCGGCGGCTCGATCCACTTCATCATCAACAACCAGATCGGCTTCACGACGAACCCGCGCTTCTCGCGCTCGTCGCCGTACCCGTCCGACGTCGCCAAGATGGTGGAGGCGCCGATCTTCCACGTGAACGGCGACGACCCGGAGGCGGTCGTCTTCGCCGCCAAGGTCGCGGCCGAATACCGGCAGACGTTCCACAAGCCGGTCGTCATCGACATGTTCTGCTACCGGCGCTTCGGCCACAACGAGGGCGATGAGCCGTCCTTCACGCAGCCGAAGATGTATAAGGTCATCCGGCAGCACGCCTCGACCCTCGACATCTACGCCAAGCGCCTGGCCGAGACGGGGATCGTGCCCGAGGCCGAGACCGAGCAGATGAAGGCCGCCTTCAAGGCGAAGCTCGAGGCGGAGTTCGAGACGGCCCAGGGCTTCAAGCCCAACAAGGCCGATTGGCTCGACGGGCGCTGGGCCGGCTACAAGGCCGTGTCCATGCACGACGAGGACCCGCGCCGCGGCCAGACGGGCGTGGAGCTCGCCACCCTGAAGGAGATCGGCGACCGGCTCTGCTCCGTGCCGGAGGGCTTCCACCTCCACAAGACGATCGGCCGCTTCCTCGACAACCGCCGCAAGGCGGTCGAGTCGGGCGAGGGGATCGACTGGGCGATGGCGGAGGCGCTGGCGCTCGGCTCGCTGCTGCTGGAGGGACACCCGGTCCGCCTGTCCGGGCAGGACGTCGAGCGCGGCACCTTCTCCCAGCGCCATTCGGTGCTGACCGACCAGGAGAACGAGGACCGGCACACCTCGCTCAACCACATCCGCGAGGGTCAGTCGCGGTTCGAGGTCATCAACTCGATGCTGTCGGAGGAGGCGGTCCTCGGCTTCGAGTACGGCTACTCGCTGTCGGAGCCGAACGCGCTCGTCCTGTGGGAGGCCCAGTTCGGCGACTTCGCCAACGGCGCCCAGGTGGTCGTGGACCAGTTCATCTCGTCCGGCGAGCGCAAGTGGCTGCGCATGTCGGGCCTGACGCTGCTGCTGCCGCACGGCTACGAGGGGCAGGGGCCGGAGCATTCCTCCGCCCGGCTGGAGCGCTACCTGCAATCCTGCGCCGAGGACAACATGCAGGTCGCGTATTGCTCGACGCCCGCGAACTACTTCCACGTCCTGCGCCGGCAGATGAAGCGCGACTTCCGCAAGCCGCTGATCCTGATGACGCCGAAGTCGCTGCTGCGCCACAAGCGCTGCGTCTCGCGCCTCGACGAGATGGCGGACGGGTCGACCTTCCACCGCCTGCTCTGGGACGAGGGCCAGAACCTGAAGCCGGATGCCGAGATCCGGCGCGTCGTGCTCTGCACGGGCAAGGTCTATTACGACCTGTTCGACGAGCTCGAGAAGCGCGGGCACGACGACGTGTACCTCCTGCGGGTCGAGCAGCTCTATCCGGTGCCCGTGAAGTCGCTCGTCTCCGAACTGTCGCGCTTCCCGAACGCGGACGTGGTCTGGTGCCAGGAGGAGCCCAAGAACATGGGCGCCTTCAGCTTCATCGAGCCGAGCCTGGAATGGGTGCTGGCCCGGGCCGGGACCAAGTCGCAGCGGGCGCGCTACGCCGGCCGACCGGCCTCGGCCGCGACGGCCACGGGGCTGATGTCCAAGCACCAGGAGCAGCTGCGCGCCTTCCTGGAGGACGCCATCGCCGGCTGACAAACGCGTCGCGCGGCCGATCCCGGCCCGTGACGCGCGCCCGTCTTTGCACTAGAGACGGGCTTGCCTCGCCGCAGCCTCGCGTTGCGGCCCTCCCTTCCGGCCGGCCGAGCCCGGTACCCGCACAGGACGCCGTCCGCGGCGCGACGACATGGCAACCGACATCACCGTCCCGACGCTCGGCGAATCCGTCAGCGAGGCCACGATCGGCCGCTGGTACAAGAAGCCGGGCGACGTCGTGAAGGCGGACGAGCCGCTGGTCGAGCTCGAGACGGACAAGGTCACGCTGGAGGTCAACGCGCCGGCCTCCGGCACGCTGGGCGACATCCTGGCGAAGGACGGCGAGACCGTCGGGCCCGGCGCCGTGCTGGGGTCGATCACGGAAGGCGGCGCCGCCGCGGCGCCTGCCGCCAAGGACGAGAAGAAGGCGGCGCCCGAGCCCGCCAAGGCCGCCGCACCCGCGCCGGCTCCCGCCGCGCCCGGCAAGGCCGCCCCGGCGGATGCCAACGGCCCAGCCGTGGGCCGCATCGCGGCCGAGAGCGGCGTCCAGCCGGCGAACGTGCCCGGTTCGGGCAAGGACGGCCGCGTCACGAAGGGCGACATGCTCTCCGCCATCGCGGCCGGCCCGGCCTCGACGCCGGCGCCCGCGCCCGCGCCCGCGCAACTCCGAGCGCCCTCGACGCCCGACGACGCCTCCCGCGAGGAGCGCGTCCGCATGACGAAGCTGCGGCAGACGATCGCGCGGCGCCTCAAGGACGCGCAGAACATCGCCGCCATGCTGACGACGTTCAACGACGTCGACATGGGCGCCGTGATGAAGCTGCGCTCGCAGTACAAGGACGTCTTCGAGAAGAAGCACGGCACGAAGCTCGGCTTCATGGGCTTCTTCACCAAGGCCGTCGTGCAGGCCCTGAAGGAGATCCCGGCCGTGAACGCCGAGATCGACGGGCAGGACCTCGTCTACAAGAACTACTACCACGTCGGCGTGGCGGTCGGGACCGACAAGGGCCTCGTCGTCCCGGTCGTGCGCGACGCGGACCGCCTCTCGATCGCGGAGATCGAGAAGTCGATCGCCGATTTCGGCAAGCGCGCCCGCGACGGCAAGCTGTCGATCGACGAGATGCAGGGCGGCACCTTCACCATCACCAACGGCGGCATCTACGGCTCGCTCATGTCGACGCCGATCCTGAACGCCCCGCAATCCGGCATCCTCGGCATGCACCGCATCGAGGAACGCCCGGTCGTGCGCGGCGGGCAGGTCGTCGCCCGGCCGATGATGTATCTGGCGCTCTCCTACGACCACCGCGTGGTCGACGGAAAGGAGGCCGTGACCTTCCTCGTCCGCGTCAAGGAAGCCCTGGAAGACCCGGCGCGGCTCGTGCTGGATCTCTGAGCGACACGGGCGCGGGTCCCGCGGTCGCTCTCGCCGAGGGCCTCCGCGGCCCGAACCGGCCGAACGGTCACGGTCCGCCTC
>JAEUAC010000163.1 GCA_019695455.1 Methylorubrum extorquens
CCCGAGCACATGCGGTCCGGATCGTCCGGCCGTCGCCGGGCGTGTTCCTCAGGCTCCGCCGCCATTCCGACGCGCTCGGCCTACCGTGCTCAGCGAGCGACGATCGGCCCAGCACGGCCGTGCGAACCGTCGACGCGCTCCTCGACCGACGCCGAACCGCGGCGCTGATCCGGCCGGACGTCCGTCGGGGTCCGGCCGACAGCATCGGCGCAGTCCCGCCGTGTCACCGATCGACGACAGATGAGTCGCCACGCCGACATCGCGCATCCGTGCAGTCTTGTGCGATGCGCGCTACTTCGAAAGATTGACTCTATTGCCTGCGTGACCGTTTTCAAGAATCGAACTCTGTTCGAACATCGACATACACCCACCTGAACCGATCGGGGGTCTGACGAGTACTCCTGCCGTCCTAACCCGGAGTTCTCCCATGGCACTGCTCTCGGTAAACCTCGGCCTGAACGGTACGCTGATCGACCTCGGCATCTTTCCAGGACTGAGACACCTGGCGACCGTCGACGGACAGCTCGTCCTGCTCGGCAACAATGGTGCGATCATCGAGGTTCTCGGCTCGGATCTCTCGATCCAGGTCGCGGATCTGGTGGACCAGGGCGGCGTGTCGCGGCCGGTCCTGGATCTCGGCATCGATCTCGACGGCGGGCGGCTCATCGCGTTCGATGGACAGCTGCATGTCCTGAACGGTGCCGGCGACGTCGTCGCGACCGACCTCAGCCTGACCCTGGGGACGGCCGGCAACGACGTTCTCTCGGCAGCGGTCGGCACGGTCGGCGCGCTGCTCGGACTCGGCGGGAACGACCGCATCGAGGGCCGCGCCGGGGACGATGTCGCAAGCGGCGGCGACGGCGACGATGCCATCGACGGCGCGGGCGGGAACGACACGCTGCAGGGTGGCGCCGGCAACGACACCATCTCGGGGGGCGACGGCGACGACGTCGTGATGGGCGGGGCCGGGAACGACTTCCTCGCCGGCGGACGCGGCGCCGACACGTTCATCATCCGGCCTGGCGAAGGCAGCGACATCATCGGCGACTTCCGTGTGACCGACGGCGACCGCCTCGCCCTCGCCGGCCAGAGCTACGCCTTCCATCAGGACGCGAACGGAACGATCCTCGATCTCTCCGGCGGCGGCCGGATCACGCTGCTGGACGTCGCCGTCTACGAGCCCTCCTCCGCCAGCGGCGGCAGCCTCGTCGCCCAGAGCGACACGTTCCGGTTCTTCGACATGCGGGAGGGCGGGCATTTCTACACGACGAGCGTCACCGAGCGCGACCACGTCGTCGCCACCAGGCCGGACCTCGCCTACGAGGGAACAAGCTTCGGAAGCTTCGCAGATGGACGCTTCCCGGGCGCGTCTCCCGTGTTCCGCTTCTTCGACACGAAGGAGGGTGGCCACTTCTACACGATCTCGGCTGTGGAGCGGGATCATGTCCTCGCCACGCGGCCGGACCTCCGGTTCGAGGGGACGGCCTTCTACGAGTTCACCGAGTCGCAGGGCGCGAACACCGATGCCGTGTTCCGCTTCTTCGACACCAAGGAGGGCGGCCACTTCTACACGACGTCGGAGGTGGAGCGGGACACGGTCATGGCGACGTTGCCGCATCTGACCTACGAAGGGGTCGCCTTCTACGCCCCGCACGACGACGTCGGCTTCGTGGTCTGATCCGGCGAGGCACGTCGACGCGATCCTGGCGGCACCGATGGTCGCTGCCAGGATCGCGCTCCGTCTTGGAGGGCGATGAGCCTTGCCGCCACTCCCGGGAGAGACGTCGCCAGAGACGCGCGAGAGGCCCGGGACCACCGTCCCCTCCCCTCACGTCCGGCGCCGTCGATCTCCGCTACCGCCCGGCGGTCCGAACCGCTAGCGTTCCGCCATGCCCAGCGAACCGATCCTTCACGACACCGCGGCGACCGGCGCGACGGCCGAGCTCCGGGCCGGCACGATGGCCGCCCGGAGCAGGACGGACGTGCCCTTCATGGCGGCGGTGGGCGCCATGGTCATCGGCATCCTGCTGGCCGTCGCGGCGATCATCGGCGCCGCCCGATCGCGTCGCTGACGGGCCGGTGGCCGGCGCGGCGGCTTGGCCGCCCGGCCTGCCGTCACTTGGCCCAGCCGTGCGCCTTGATGGCCGTCCCCAGCTTCGCCTGCATCTCGGGGGCGATCCCCTGCATCCAGGCCGTCGTGGAGGCGAGCTGCGCCTGAGCGAGACGGGGCTGGGCCGCCACGAAGCTGCGCCCCGCCGGCGTGTCGTAGAAGGCGGCCAGGGCCTTGAGGTCCGACACGGACAGCACGGAAGCGTAGGATTTGGCCTGGCTGTCGAGGAGCGCGTCGTAGTTCGCCGTCAGCGTCGGCAGGATCACCTCCTTCACGAGCACCTGCGCCCGGTCCGGCTCGCGGACGCCCATCTGCTGGACCAGCGGCACCATCGGGGCCGCCATGGAGGCGAGCAGGGCCGTCCGGTCGGGCTGCATCTTCGTGATCACGTCGCGGGCCGCGGCCAGCGTCGCGGCATCCTGGGCCTCTGCAGGGCGACCGAACCCCATCGCGCCGGCGAACAGGCCGAGAGCCAGCATCGACGACCGCGTCGATCGGTGAAGGTCGAGCATTCAGAACCTCTGGTGTTGAGAACCGCGGAAGCGTCCAGAGCACGCCGCCCGACCGGTCGCAACCGACGGCGTCGCGCTCGAGCGACCGCGGCGCGGCCGCCCCCCTAGTTCCTCTTGAGACCCCGCATGCCGGTCTGGACCTTCTTCACCGAGGCGCGATCGTAGGTCGGGATCGAGGCCCGCGCCTCCGAGACGTTCGGTGCCGACTTGCCACCCATGCGGGTCGGACCGTCGGTCTCGGCCGCGCCCTTCCGCTGCACGGCGGCGGCGAGGTCGTCGTGGCCTTGCTTGTCTTTGCTCATCTCGTCCTCGGATCTGTTGCGGACACCGTCGCGGATCGACGTCCCCCCGGCGCCTCGCGTCGCGATCCGACATCGAGCCCACCCTGTCCGGACGCGTGCCCCATCCCTCGAGGTCGAAACCTAGGGCTGCGCCTCGACCCGCCGCATCGCGTCGGCGATGCTCGCTTCCGTGGCCGGCTCGGTCAGGTGACGCATGTGGGGCGCGGCGAGCGTCGGCCGTGCGATCATCAGGTAGTCGGCCGCACCCGGATCGACAAGGCCGAAATCGGCCAGCCGGCAGGGCAGGCCGCAGGATCGCGCGAAGGCGGCCACGTCGGCGAGGTCGACGCCGGCCGGGCGCTCGTGCGCGATCTGCACCAGGGTGCCGTAGGCGACGAGCTCGCCGTGGAGGGCTCCCGCGAGCTCCGGATGCGCCGTCAGGCCCCGCGTGAGAGAGTGGGCGAGCGACAATCCGCCGGATTCGAAACCGAGACCCGACAGGAGCACGGCGGCCTCGACGACGTTCTCGAGCGCCTCGTCGGGGCTGCCGCGATCGCAGGCGGCGAGCGCCGCCACGCCGTCGCGCCGGACGGTCGCGTAGCAGGCATCCGCGAGGGCGAGCGCCGCGATCGGCGTGCGTCCGCCGAAGAAGTTCAGGCCGCCGGCCGTCGCGCAGGCCCGCGCCTCGAAGGTCTTCGACATGCAGTCGCCGATGCCGGCGGCGAGCAGGCGCCGCGGCGCCCGGGCGATGATGTCCGTGTCGACCAGGACCACGTCCGGGTTGCCGTCCAGCATGTCGACGCCGACGATCGCGTGCCCGTCGTCGTAGACCACGATGAGGCGGCTGGTCGGCGCGTCGTTGGACGCGACGGTCGGCACGACGGCGAGCGGACACCCGATCCGCTTCGCGACGCCCTTGCCGGCGTCGATCGCCTTGCCGCCGCCCATGGCGACGATCACGTCGGCCCCGAGCGAGCGGGCCTCCGCGGAGAGCCTGTCGATTTCGGCATGCGTGATCTCGCCGCCGAAGCGCAGGACGGGCGCCTCGGCGAGGGGCGGCCCCTCCCGATCGAGGGCGACCGGATCGGCCACGACCACCGGCCTGCCGCCGAGCGGCGCCACGATCGCGGGCAGGTCCGCCAGCGCGCCCGGGCCCTGGATGTAGCGCCGGGGCGCTCCGAGAATGCGCAGGGTCACGGCATGGTCTCCCATCAGCCTTTGGTGGCGCCTGCCGCGAGGCCCTGGATGAAGTAGCGCGACAGGAGCGTGAACATGAGGAACAGCGGCAGCGCGATGAGGGTCGCGCCCGCCATCACCTCGCCCCAGCGCAGCTCGAACGACCCGACCATGGAGGCGAGGCCGACGGGCAGCGTCTTCTGCGTGTCGGACGAGATCATCACCAAGGCGTAGGCGTAGTCGGTCCAGGACAGGAGGAACGAGAACACGGCGACCGTGACGATCCCGGGCAGGGACAGGGGCAGGACCACCCGCAGGAAGGAGCCGAGCCGCGTGCAGCCGTCCACCATGGCGGCCTCCTCCAGTTCGAACGGCATCGACTTGAAGAAGCCCCAGAGCAGCCAGACGCCGAGCGGCAGCGTCAGCGTGCAATGCGCGATGACGAGCGAGAACAGGCTGTCCGCGAGGCCCAGCCAGACGAAGATCCCGTAGAGCGGGATCGCGAGCAGCATCGGCGGGAACATGTAGGCGTAGAGCATCGAGCCGATGATCAGCATCTTGAACGGCACGCGGAAGCGCGTGACCGCGTAGGCGATGATGACGGAGGCCACGAGCGTGATGGCCACGACCGTGAGCGCGACGACGATCGAGTTGCGGAACTGCTGCGGATAATCCGTCACCTCGAGGAGGTTGCGGTAGCTCTCCAGCGACACCGTGCGCGGCCAGAGCGTCGGGCGGGCGAACAGTTCCTGCGGCGTCCGCAGGCTCGAGACGATCATCCAGTAGATCGGGAAGAAGGACCAGGCGACGATGCCGAGGGCCGCGAGGCCGATGCCGATCCTCTGGGGGGCGGAGCGCCGCATCAGCGCTTCTCCTCGAGCGGGAACAGCCGGATGTAGATCGTGACGATGGTCATGAGGATCAGGAACGACACGGTCGCGACCGCCGCCCCGCCGCCGACGTCGAACTGCGAGAAGGCGCGCTTGTAGGCGAGGATCGGCAGGTGCTCCGTCGCGCCGAGCGGACCTCCTCGCGTGAGCAGCCAGATCACGTCGAACTTGTTGAACATCCACACGGCCCGCAGCAGCACGACGACCGTCAGCACCGGCTTCAGCTGCGGCAGCGTCACGTGCAGGAAGCGCGAGACGGGTCCCGCGCCGTCGACCTTCGCGGCCTCGTAGAGCGCCGGCGGGATCGTCTGCAGGCCCGCCAGGACGCAGATCGTGACGAACGGCGTCCAGAGCCACACGGAGGCGAGGACCACGGAGGCCCGCGCCGTCGCGGGCTGCTCGAACCACGGGATGGTGCCGAGGCCGAGATCGCGCGCCAGCACCGTCAGGAGGCCGACGGACCCGTCGGCGAGCCACTGGAACGTGAGGGCGACCACGACGGTCGGCAGGAGATACGGCAGCGTCGCGAGCCCACGGACGAGCCGTTGGCCGAAGAAGGGCTGGTTCAGCACCATCGCGAACGCGATGCCGATGACGACCTGCAGGACGATGGAGGCGACGGCGTAGATGACGCCGTTGCCCATGGCGCGCCAGAAATCCGCCTCCTGCACGACCCGGACGTAGTTGCCGAGCCCGACGAAGCGCGGCTCCGCGATGAAGGACGAGGCCTGGTGCAGCGACAGCCAGAGCGCGTTCAGGACGGGTCCGCCCACGAACAGCGCCGTCAGGGCGATGCCGCTCCAGAAGAAGGCCCAGATGACCCAGTCGTGGCGTGAACGCATGGGTTCAGGGGCGGGCCTTGGCCCGCCCTCCCTCGGTGCCGTCGCGGAGCATCGGTCCCGCGCTCAGGCGATGACGCGGTTCATCTTTGCCACGGCCTCCTCGACGCAGGCGTCCGAGGCCATGTTCCGCAGCACCTTGTTCTGGATCATCTCGGGAATCAGGAACGATTCGAACACCTTGGCCGGACGCAGGTCCGGCGCCGGACCCTCGGTGTCGATGGACCGGATGGTGATCTTCGGATCGTCCAGGAAGCCCTGCATGGTCTTCACGGCGGCGGCGTGCTTCTCGATCAGCGGGTGCGCCCGCCAACGCGGATCGTCGTAGATGTCGAGCCGCGGCGGCTGGAAATGCAGCGGCGCCGAGTGGAGGAAGTTGATGTAGTGCGCGTCCGAGAACCATTCGAGGAAGCGCACCGCCTCCTCGGCCATGGGCGTCTTGCCGACCACCCAGCCGTCGTAGCCGTGATTGACGGCCGCGCCCTTCCCGGCGCTGTCCGGGTAGGGCATCATGCCGTACTTGTCCGCGAGCTGCGGCGCCCGCTGCTCCAGGATCTCGATCATGCGGCCGGCATAGGGCGCGTGCGTCGCCTGCCCCGACGAGAACGCCGCCGTGATCTGGCCGAAGCCGGCCTGGGTCATGCCGGGCGGCATGGTCTTGTAGAGGTCGGCGAAGAAATCGAGATAGGCTGCCGTCCGCTTCCTGTTCTCGTCGGTCGCGAAGGTGTTCTTCCAGGCGTCGTCGAAGAGGGAGACGCCCTCCGCCCACATGTAGGCGATGCTCATCCAGCTCGTCGCGTCGTTGCTGCCGATCGGCGTCGCCATGCCGAAGCGCTGGTTGCCGCCGTCCGACGACGACGTCCTCCGGCAATTCTCGAGCAGGCCGGCCCAGGTCGTCGGCACCTCGAGCTTCTGCGCCTCGTACAGGTCCTTGCGGTAAAACAGCCACGACAGATTGTAGTCGTACATGTACCAGTAATGCTGGCCGTTCACGGGGAAGAGGATGCGCTTGCCCCACTTGTGCTTGTTGACGAGCTCCGTGATGGGCGTGAGCTGGCCTTCGTTGGCGAGCGTCAGCACGTGGGCGGCGAAGATGATGGTCGAGATGTCGTAGGGGCGACCGCCCTTGATGGCCGAGATCGTGCGCGTGTAGGCGTCGCCGGACGGCACGGTGTCGATCGTGACCTTGACGCCCTTCTCCTTCTCGTACTGGGCGGCGGCGACCCGCAGCGCCCGCACGGAATCGACGGCGGGCTCTGCGTTCAGGAAGCGGAGCTCCTTCGTCTGGGCGTGCACGGCCGGCATGGGGAAGGCCGTCGCGGCCGCGGCGCCCGCCCCGACGGTCAGGATCGCGCGGCGTGACGGGCCTTGGAACGTCTTGCTCATCTGCGTTTCCTCCTGGTTTTTGTTTCGGTTCAGGCGTCGAGCGCCTGTCCGTCCTGGTCGAAGAGGTGGATGCGATCGGGTGGCGCCCGCAGCCGGATGACGTCGCCCCGGGACACGGCGTCGTCCCGGTCGATGAGGGCGCGGACCGGCAGCCCGGCATCCAGCAGCACGACGCTCTCCGCGCCCATGCGCTCGACCGCGACCACCTCGGCCCGGAAGCCGTCCTCGGCCCGTTCGAGATGTTCCGGCCGGATGCCGAGCGTCAGGGCCCGTCCGTCGGCCAGGCCGGCGTGCCGCACCCCGTCCAGCGGGACCGACAGCGCGCGCGCCTGGAAGACGGGCCGCCCCTCCCGGGCGGCGACCACGCCGTCCACGAAGTTCATCTCGGGCGAGCCGATGAAGCTCGCCACGAAGCGGTTGGCCGGACGGTCGTAGACCGCGAGCGGCCGCCCGACCTGCTGCACCACACCGTCCTTCATGACGCAGATCCGGTCGCCCAGCGTCATCGCCTCGACCTGGTCGTGCGTGACGTAGATCATGGCCGTCCCGACCTCGCGGTGCAGGCGGGCGATCTCGTCGCGCATGTGGACGCGCATCTTGGCGTCGAGGTTCGAGAGCGGCTCGTCGAAGAGGAAGATGTCGGGCTCGCGCACCAGCGCCCGCCCCAGCGCGACGCGCTGCATCTGCCCGCCGGAGAGCTGCCGGGGCTTGCGGGCGAGCAGCGGCTCGATCTTCAGCATCGCGGCGGCGCGCTGGACGCGCTCGTGGATCTGCGCCTTCGAGGCGCCCCGCATCTTCAGCCCGAAGGCGAGGTTCTCGGCGACGGTCTTGTGCGGGTAGAGGGCGTAGTTCTGGAACACCATCGCGACGTTGCGCTCGCGCGGCTCGAGCCGGGTGACGTCGCGCGGTCCGATGCGGATGGTGCCGCCGCTCGTCTCCTCGAGGCCGGCGATCATGCGCAGCGTCGTCGACTTGCCGCAGCCCGACGGCCCGACCAGCACCATGAACTCGCCCTCCTCGATCGCGAGATCGACGGCATGGACGACCGTGAGGCCCGAGAACGTCTTGGTGACGCCGGCGAGCGTGACCGAGGCCATGCTCAGCGCTCCATCAGGTGGGCGTGGATGCGGTGGTTGATCGGGGCGAGCGCCGCCTGGATCTCCCGGTAGAGCGCGAACCCGCGCGCGGCGCGGGCCGCCCGCTCCGGATCCGGCCGGTGGGTCGCCACGACGCGGATGGCGGCCTCCGCCGCCGCCTCGTCGGCGAACGCGCCGATGCCGACGCCCGCCAGCAGGGCCGCGCCGAAGCTCGCATCCGCGACCGCCGGCAGCTCCACCGTCACGTCGAGCGTGTCGGCGAGGATCTGCCGCCAGAGGGCGCTCTTCGCGCCGCCGCCCGTCAGGCGCGCCGTCGTGAAGCCGAGGCCGTTCGCGCGCAGCACCTCCAGGCAGTCGCGCAGCGAATAGGAGACGCCCTCGTAGAGCGCGCGGACGAAATGGCCGGGCCCGTGCTGGAAGCCGATTCCGACGAAGTCCGCCCGCAGGAGCGGATCCCAATGGGGGCTGCGCTCGCCGTTCAGGTAGGGATGGAAGAACAGCCCGTCCGACCCGGCCGGAACCGCGTTCGCCAGCCGCTCCATCTCGTCGAACACGGCGGAGCCGTCCTCGCCCTCGCGCCGGAAGAAGGTGTCGCGCAGCCACTTGTGGGCCGAGGCGCAGGAATTCGTGGCCGTGATCACGTACCAATGGTCCGGGATCACGTGCGGGTAGTTGATCATCTCCTTGTGCGGCACCGCGTGGGGCGACAGCACGCTGACCGTCGCGGCCGTGGCGAGCTTCGCGACGCCGATCCCGGGCCGCATCATGCCGGCCCCGAAGGTCTCGATCGCCGTGTCCGAGGTGCCGCAGATGACGGGCGTCCCCGCGGCCAGCCCCGTCGCCCGGGCCGCCTCCTCCGTCACCGTGCCGACGCGATCCCTGGGCTGCACGATCGGCGGCAGCGACGCCATCGGCCAGCCGATCAGCGCGCAGAGCTCCTCCGACCATTGCCCGGTCCGGGCATCGGCCATGAGCGTGCCGACCGCGTCGACGACGTCGGTCTCGAAACCGCCCGTGAAGCGCGACCGCAGCCAGTCCTTCGCGACGTAGAGCCGGTGCACGCGCGCGAAAGCGGCGGGCTCCATCTCCTTCAGCCACAGCATCTGCGGCAGGGTCCAGGTCGGGTTCGCGCGGTTGAAGCCGATCGCCAGGATGCGGTCGTCGGCCCGATCCCGCAGCGCCCGCGTCTGCGCGCCGGAGCGCTGGTCGTTCCACAGGATGGCGGGGCGGATGACGCGCCCGTCGGCATCCTCCAGGACCTGCGTGTGCGCGCCGGCCGAGAACGAGATCGCGGCGACGCGCGAGGGCTCGCCGCCGGCGCGGGCCAGCGCGGCCGGCACCGCTGCGCAGGCAGCGCGCCACCAGTCCCAGGGATCCTGCTCGCTCCAGCCCGGGTTCGGCGCGGAGGTCGCGACCGCGTGGCTCGCCTCGCCGACCAGCGTGCCGTCGACCGTGATCAGGCTCGCCTTGAGCGATCCCGCCCCGAGATCGATCCCGAGCAGCAGGTCAGGCGCCGCCATGGCGCGCTCCCCCGGGCCGGATGCCGTCACGCATGTCCGACCTCCACGGCGCCCGGCGCCGGACGGAGGCCGAGCTTGCCGGGATTGAGCCGGTTGTCGGGATCGAGCGCGTCCTTGATCGCCTGCAGCACGTCCATGCCGGTTCCGAGTTCGCGGCGCAGCCACTTGTTGCGGAACACGCCCGCCCCGTGATGGTGGGCCACCGTGCCCTCGCAATCGAGCGTCGCCGTCTCCAGGGCGTCCCACAGCCGCGCGTGCAGGGCCAGCCCGTCGGCATCCGGCATGGGCGGCAGCCGGATCGTCATGTACTGGCAGGCCCCTTCCGCATAGACGTGCGACCAGTGCGCGCCGAAATGCATCTCCGGGCAGATCGAGAGCGCGGCCGAGCGGCAGGCCTCGTACAGGTCCGACACGCGCGACCAGGGCACGCAGACCTCGATCGTGTCCATGAAGTAGCCGGCCGCCTGCCACTTGCCGGAATAGGATTCGTAGCGGACGCCGCGCCAGTGGTTCAGCGGCGCATCGTCGGCGACGGACGCCCCCTCCTCGCGGCAGATCGCCAGCGCGTCGGCCTCCTCGGCCGCGGCCGTCCGGGCCGTGCCGCAGAAGACGAGGATCGCGAGGATCGGGTTCGCGTCGAACGCGGCGATGCCCTCCGTCCGCTCCCGGCTCTCCTTCTCGTCGTAGATGCGGACGATCTGCGGCCTGATCTCGGCCTGCATGATGCGCCGAGCCGCCGCCAGGGCCGCGTCCTGGCTCGGGAAGGCCAGCACGACGCCGTGCTCCACCTCGGGCGTCCTGAAGATGCGCAGGGTCAGTTCGGTGATGATGCCGAGCGTGCCCTCGCTCCCGACGAAGAGGTCGACCAGGGACGGGCCGACCGCGCGGCGCGCCACCGGCCGCACCTCTACGAGGCGCCCGTCCGGCAGGACGGCCTTCAGGCCGACCACGATGTCCTCCATCTTGCCGTAGCGGGAGCTCGCCTGCCCGCCGCCGCGGCAGGCCGCCCAGCCGCCGACCGTCGAGATGTTGATGGATTGCGGCAGGTGGCCGGACGTCCACCCGGCCGCGTTCAGGGCCCGCTCGAACTCGCCGCCGTTCATGCCGGCCTGGACGATCGCGAGGCCGTTCACCTCGTCGATGGAGACGAGCCGGTCGAGCCGGGTCAGGTCCAGCATGACCTCGCCGCCGAGCGGGACCGTTCCGCCGAGGACTCCCGAGCCGAGCCCGAACGGGATGATGCGGAACCCGTCGCGACGCGAGCGCTCGACCAGGGCCGCGACCTCCGCCTCGTCCGCCGGCTTCGCGACGGCGACGGGCAGGACGCCGGGCAATCCGCCCGAACGGGCCTTGAAGATGCCGAAGGGCAGTCGGTCGCGGGCGTAGCGGGTCAGCGTCTCCCGATCCTGTGCGACGTTCTCGGAGCCGACGATCTCGGCGAGGGCGGCGGCCGGTGCGGCCGATCCGGCGACGGCCGCGCTCATGCGCGCGCGCTCCGCCCCAGGGCGATCCTGCCGTTCATCGAAGCCTCCCGAACCAGTTGCACAAACGTTTGTTCAGGTGTGTCGCGCACGGTTCTCGGTGTCAATCGATCCAAAGTCTAAGCCGAGCTCAGGCCCGGGGCGACGACGAGGGTTCAGCCGTCGAGCGCCGCAGCACGAGACCTGTGGGCGCCAGCAGCGCCGGCGAGGTCGCGAGCTCGCCCCCGATGAGGCGGTCGAGGAGCCTGACCGCCTGCCCGCCCATCTCCTCCGTCGGCGTGCGGACGGTCGTGAGCGGCGGGTACACCATGGCGGCGATGGGCGCGTCATGGATCGCCACCATGGACATCTGGCCCGGCACGGCGATGCCGGCCTCGTGCAGGGCCACGAGCCCGCCGGCCGCGGAGACGACCGTGGCGGCCAGGATGGCCGTCGGACGCGGAGCCGCCTTCGCGAGGAGCGCCGTCGTGCCCTGGTAGCCGCCGTCCACCGTGTAGCCCGCCGGCTCGACGAGCGAGGGATCGAACGGAAGCCCCCGCGCCTCGAGCGCGTTCCGGTACCCGGCGAGGCGGGCCTGCCCGTTGAAGCCCTCCGGACGCCCGGCCAGATGGGCGATCCGTCGGTGTCCGAGATCGAGGAGATGGTCGGTCCCGATGCGGGCGGCCGCCTCCGAATCGAGCGCGACGGCCGGCGCCGCGTCGATCCGTCGGTTCATGAGCACGAAGGGCACGCCCGTCGCCTCGAGCGCGCCGATGAGGCCGCGATCCTCGTCGAGGCTCGCCACCAGCAGGCCGTCCACCCGGTGGGTGCTGGTCAGGCGGCTGTATTCGCCGTCCGCCGCGCGCCCGGGCTCGCGATGGGAGATGATGAGCGAGTAGCCGAGCGCGCTCGCGGCCGCCTCCGCGCCGAGGATGGCCGACGAGAAGACCGGATTGTCGAGCTGCGGCACGACGATGCCGAGGCTGAAGTGCCGCTGCGCGCGCAAGCCCCGCGCGAGGGCGTTGGGCCGGTAGTCGAGCGCCTTCGCGGCCTCGAGGATGCGCGCCCGCGTCTCGTCGCTCACGCGCTGGGCGGCGGCGCCGTTCAGCACGCGCGACACGGTGGACACGTCGACCGCCGCGAGACGGGCGACGTCCTTCAGGTTGGATCGACGAGCGGACAAATCGGGGGCTGGCGACGCGAGCGGGCGGGCCTCTGTAGCGCATCCGCGTCCCGGCGGCATGGGGGTCCGGGCGGCTGCCGCCTCCGGACCGGGGCGATCAGCCGGCGAGGCGGCGGTGCAGGTAGCGGCCGTGGCCGATCGCGTCGTCCGTCACGGCGCCGTCGCGCAGGACGACGGCGCCGCGGACGGTCGCGTGGACGACCGAGCCCGTGAAGTCCCAGCCTTCGTAGATCGAGTAGCCCGCGCTCGACGCGACGTCGGCCGCCGTGAGCGTCCAGGTGCGATGGAGGTCCACGAGGGCGAGATCGGCATCGAGGCCGACGGCGATGGCGCCCTTGCGATGCGCGAGGCCCATCAGGCGGGCCGGGTTGGCGGCCACCAGATCGACGATCCGCTCGAGCGGCAGGCCGCGCCTGTGGTGCCCCTCGCTGAGGAGGACGGGCAGCAGCGTCTCGAGGCCCGGGCAGCCCGGCGACGCCGCCCAGATGCCGCCCGCCTTCGAGGAGGCGTCGCGATGCACGTGGTCGGTCGCGACCGTGTCGATGGCGCCGGACATGACGGCGTCCCAGAGCGCCTCCCTGTCGCGCGCCTCGCGCAGCGGCGGGTTGATCTTGCCCCGGTCGCCGCCCTCCCAGCCGATGTCGTGCGTCAGGTAGTGCGGGCACGTCTCGAGATGCACCGTCGCCCCCGCGCCCCGCTGGCGGAGCCCGGCCTCCAGCGCCTCGGCCGAGGACGTGTGGACGACGTAGAGGGGGCACCCGGCCGTCTTGGCCACGAAGGCCGCGCGCTGCACGGCGTCCGCCTCGACGAAGGGCGGACGGCTCGCGTTCCAGGTCGCGAGCCCGCCGCGCCCGTCCGGGTCGGCCGCCATGGCGCGCGCGCGCGTCACCCAGGCGAGCTCGATCGTCTCGGGATGGGGGCACACCATGCCGCCCTGCGCCGCCGCCGCCTCGCAGAGCCGCAGGAGGAAGCCGTCGTCGATGTCCGGCAGGCCCAGGCGCGCGCCCTCCCCGCCCCGGTTGTTCATGAAGATCTTGAAGGTCGGGGCGCCGAACGCGCCCGCATAGGCCGGCACGCCCGCGAGCTGGGCCTCGGTGGAGATGATCGGGTGGAAGCCGAAATCGACGCGCGACCCCGCCTCCGTCACGGCGATGACCTCGGGCAGGATGCCCTCGAAGGGGTCGCTGGCCATCAGGTAGGCGATGAAGGTCGTCACGCCGCCCCTGGCGGCGGCCGCGCTCTCCCGGGCCGCGTCCTCCGGCACGCGGGGGCGGGCGATGTCCTTGCCGTGGCCCAGATGGATGTGCGCGTCGATGGCGCCGGGCATGACGACGAGGCCCGTGGCGTCGATGACGGTCTCGGCCTCGGCCGGCCCGCCGGGCTCCAGGAGGGCCGCGATGCGGCCGTCGCGGACGGCGATGTCGCATCGCGTCCGGCCGACGCCCGGCAGGATCGCCTCGCCGCCGCGGATCAGGAGGTCGCAGGCGCTCATTCAGGTCTCCTCCGTCGCGGAACCGGCCCGCAGCGCCCGGCCGAGCGCCTCGAGCGAGGCGGCGCCGGGGAGGTCGTCCACGGCGGCCGCGAGGGCGTCGACGGCCGCGCCGTCGAGGACGCGGCCGGCATTCTCGCGGAACTTGCGGCGCACGTCCGCCGACGCCGCCGGCCGGGAGGCGTTGCCGAACACGTCGTCGATCCGCACGTCGTGGTCGACGCCGTCGCGGGTCCGGCACGCGATCTCGGCCTCGAAGGCGGCCGGGAACCGATCCGTCGCGAGCGGTTCCCAGCGCATGCGCGCCGCCAGCGCCAGGACGTCCGGGCTCGGGGGCGTCTCGAACGTCGCGAGGTCGACGCGGCCCTCCACGAGCCGGGCCGCGACGACGATCGGCAGGCTCCAGCGCGCGGCGTGGCCGGATGGCGGGTGCTGCTTCAGGGCCCAGGGCTCGCAGACGATGGGCGCCGTCCGGGCCGGGGCCCGGCAGACGATCGCCTCCACGTCGGCGGCCGCGACGCCCCGATCGGCCAGGAGCCCCGCCGCCTCGACGAACGGGTGGAGGTAGTGGCAGCAGGGATGGAACTTGAAGGCCGCGTCCGGCAGGTGCCAGCGGCGGCCGAGATCGTCCAGCAGGGCCGCGAAGGCGTCGCCGCCGCCGGCATCGCCCGCGAAGGCGCGGAAGAGGCCGTTGCGCCCCTCGATGGCCGTCTCCGGTCCCGTGAGCCCCGCCCGGGCCAGCGCGGCGGCCGTGAGGCCGGCATGCGCGCCCCAGCCCGGATGCAGGGACTTCACCGACGAGCCGTTGGTCAGGAACTCGAACCCCCCGGACGACCCGCTCAGCGCGATGCCGACCGCCGCGACGGCCTCGTCCTCGCCCGCCCCGGCGAGGTCCGCCGCCATCAGGGCCGCGACGAGCGCGCCGCCGACGGACGTGACCTGGAAGCCCTGGGCCTGGAACCCGGCCGCGGAGGCGAGCCC
>JAEUAC010000280.1 GCA_019695455.1 Methylorubrum extorquens
GACCGGCATTGCCGCGCCTTCCATCGGGTGCTGTCGCGGCGGGCGCGGCTCTTCACGGAGATGGTGACGGCGAACGCCGTGATCCACGGGGATCGGGAGCGCCTGATCGGGTTCGATGCGGCGGAGCATCCGGTGGCGCTGCAGCTCGGCGGGTCGGAGCCGGCTGCCCTGGCGCAGGCGGCGCGGATCGGGGCGGAGGCCGGCTACGGCGAGATCAACCTGAACGTCGGCTGCCCGTCCGACCGGGTGCAGGGCGGGCGGTTCGGGGCCTGCCTGATGCGCGAGCCGGCGCTCGTCGGAGAGTGCGTCGCGGCGATGCGGGCCGTGGTCGGCGTGCCCGTCACCGTGAAGTGCCGGCTGGGCGTGGACGACCAGGAGACCGGCCCGGCGCTCGACGCCATGGCGGAGGCCGTGTTCGCGGCCGGCGGCGAGGCGCTCGTGGTCCATGCCCGGAAGGCCTGGCTGCAGGGGCTCTCGCCCAAGGAGAACCGGGAGGTGCCGCCGCTCGATTACGGGCGCGTGCATCGCCTCAAGGCCGGCCGGCCGGACCGCGTGGTCGCCATCAACGGCGGCATCGCGACGGTGGCGGAGGCGGCCCTGCAGCTCGACGCGCTCGACGGCGTCATGATGGGGCGGGCGGCCTATCACGATCCGGCGGGACTTCTCGCCGTCGATCCCGTCCTGTTCGGCGAGCCGGCGCCGGTCGCCGATCCCTGGGAGGCGCTCGCCGCCTACGAGCCCTACATGGCGGCGCGCCTCGGCGAGGGGGGTCGGCTCCACGCCATGACGCGCCACATGCTGGGCCTGTTCAACGGGCGCCCGGGAGCGCGCGCCTGGCGCCGGCACCTCGCGACGGCCGGTACGCGGCCCGGGGCCGATCTCGGGACGCTCCGCGAGGCGGCCGCGCTGGTCTCCCGCGAGCTGGACGCCGAGGCCGCCTGAGGCCGCCGCGCCTCAGCCGACCACGAGCACGATCTTGCCGATGTGCTCGCTCGATTCCATCAGCGCATGCGCCTTCGACGCCTCCGCCAGCGGGAAGGTCGCGTGGATGAGCGGCTTCACGGCCCCGCTCGCGATCTTCGGCCAGACGTGCTCCAGCAGCTTGTCGGCGATCGCCGCCTTGTCGGCGATCGGGCGGGGGCGCAGCGTCGAGCCCGTCAGCGTCAGGCGCTTGCGCATGACCCCGTTGAAGTCGATCTCGGCCTTCGATCCGCGCAGGAACGCGATGGAGACATGTCGGCCGTCGGGCGCGAGCGACTTGATGCTGCGCGGGATGTAGTCGCCCCCGACCATGTCGAGCACGACGTCGACGCCCCGCCCGCCCGTCGCCTCGGCGATCACGGCGACGAAGTCCTCCTCGCGGTAGTTGATGGCCCGTTCCGCCCCGAGATCGGTGCAGACGCGGCACTTCTCGGCCGAACCCGCCGTGGTGAAGATGCGGGCGCCGGCCTCGCGGGCGAGCTGGATCGCGGTCGTGCCGATGCCGGACGAGCCGCCGTGGATGAGGATGGCCTCGCCGGAGGCGAGCCGGCCCCGGTCGAACACGTTGCTCCAGACCGTGAAGAAGGTCTCGGGCAGGGCCGCCGCCTCGATCAGGCTCAGACCATCGGGCACCGGCAGGCATTGCGGCGCCGGGGCCGTGCAGTATTCGGCGTAGCCGCCGCCCGCGACGAGCGCGCAGACCGTGTCGCCGACCTTCCAGGCTCCGGCGTCGGAGCCGACGGCCGCGACGTGCCCGGCGATCTCGAGCCCCGGGATGTCGGGCGCGCCGGGCGGCGGGTCGTAATGGCCGAGCCGCTGGAACACGTCCGGCCGGTTCACGCCGGCGGCCGCGACCTTGACCAGGATCTCGCCCGCCTTGGGCTCGGGACGCGGGCGGCTCTCGGGCTGCAGCACGTCCGGTCCGCCGGGGGACGTGATCGCGATGGCCGTCATGGTCTCAGGCAAGGAACTCTCCCGGTCGGTGTCGTGGAAGTGGATCGTCAGATCGTCTTGGCCGCCCGCAGCACGAGGCGGTCGCCGCGCACCTCGTAGGATTCCAGCTTCTCAAGGAACGTGTGACCGAGGAGGTTCCCGTCCAGCATGCCGGGACGCACGACGAGGGCCGGGACCCGCGTCATGACGATCGAGCCGACGGCCAGCCGGTCCAGGATCACGGGCGCGGCCGTGCCCCGCCCATTCGCGGTCGTGACGGGCACCCGGAAGCGGAGCGTGTCCGGCGACAGGCCCAGCGCGGCCGCGGTCTCGGACGACAGGACCACGGCGGTCGCGCCCGTGTCGAACAGGAAGCGGACGTCGGACCCGTTGACCAGCGCCGGCACCGCGAAGGTGCCGTCGGGCCGGCGCCGGACCGTGACCTCGCCGCCCTGGCCGATGACCGCCCGGGGCGCGCCGATGTTCAGCTCCTCGGTGGCCACGCGGCCGACCTCGATCAGCTCGGCCCGGTGGAACCACGCGCCGCCGAGGCCGGCGACGAGGATCGACCAGACGAACACGGCCCCGATCGCCGCCCGCCAGCCGTCCCGCGAGCGATCCGCGGCCCACCCGGTCAGGGCGAGCGCGGCCGCGGCCAGGACAAGGGCCACGCTGACGTCGCCCGAGGCGAAGCCGCCGAGCGTCGGCGGACCCAGCACGGCGAGGCACCAGGCGACGACGAGGGTCGCGGCCGCGACGAAGCCGGGCGACATCAGGTCGGCTCCAGGCGGGGGCGGCGCTCGCCGAAGGCCTGCCGGCGGCGCGCCTTCAGGCCGGCCATGATGCTCCGCCGCTCCGTCTCGCTCATGCCGGCCCAGCGGCCGATCTCGCCCGCGGACCGCCCGCAGCCCTCGCAGAGGCCCGTCGCGGGATCGAGGATGCACAGCTTGGTGCAGGGGGACGAGATCTTGGACACGCGACCTATGTGGGATGAACCCGGGATCGCGTCGAGAGGCGCCGGCGGGCTTCGGGCCACGGGCCGATGGACAGGATCGCGGAGGGTGCGCGACAAGGCCCCATGACCGACCTTTTGCCCGCCCGTCTGGCGGCCGATCGCGACGCGCAGGACCTCTTCGGCCTTCTGTCGCTCTGCTTCGCGGAATATCCGGGCTGCTTCGTGGACCCGCACGACGACCTGCCCGATCTCGTGCGGCCCGGCGGCGCGTACCGGGGCCCGGGCGCCGCCTTCTGGGTCCTGGACGACGAGACGGGCCGGGTCTGCGCCTGCGTCGCCGTGGACCGGCCGCTGCCCGGCACGGCCGAGCTGCACCGCCTCTACGTCCGGCCCGATCGACGCCGGCGCGGCCTGGCGGAGGCGCTCGTCCGGCATGCCGAGGCCTTCGCCGCGGCGGGCGGCGCGCGCCGCATGGTCCTCTGGTCGGACACCCGGTTCGCCGGCGCGCACCGGCTCTACGAACGGCTCGGTTACCGCTCGGCCGGCCCCGACCGGATCCTCGCCGACATCTCGAACACGGTGGAGCACGGCTACGAGAAGGAGCTCGCGGCCGGGGCCGAGGCGCCGCCGGATCGGGCGTGATCCCGGTTCGGAGATGCCGCGCCCGGCCGTGAGGGTCGAGACCTACTCGGCGAAGAGCGGCGAGGCCGCGATCCGCGCGAGCAGGTCGGCCGGGTCGCGGTAGATGGCGACGGCGCCCGCGGCGCGGAGTTCCGCCTCGCCGAAGCCGCCCGACAACACGCCGACGCAGCCGAGCCCGGCGCCCTTAGCCGCGATGACGTCCCAGGGCGTGTCGCCGATCGCGAGGCAGGCCTCCGCCGGGATGGGCGCGAGGGCCGTGAGGGTGGCGCGGAAGATGTCGGGCGCCGGCTTCGAGCGGGCCGCGTCGTCGGCCGAGATGGCGACGTCGACGAGTTCGGAGATGCCCGCGATCCGGGCATAGACCTTGATCTCGTCCGCCTTGCCCGACGAGGCGAGGGCGATGCGGCGGCCGGAGGCGCGCAGCCGTGCGAAGAGCTCCGGCACGGCCGCGAAGGCCTTCACGTGCGGGAGGTAGCTGCGCTTGAAGAGGTCGGCCCGGAAGGCCGCGATCGCCTCTCCCTCCCGGGCCAGCCGCTCCGGCGACAGGAAGAGCGGCAGCAGCTGGTCGCCGCCCTTGCCGATCTCGTGGTGCATCCGCTCGGCCGTGACCTCGACGTCGAACTCGCGCAGCGCCTCCACCCAGCATTCGGCGTGGAGGTCGACGGAATCGATGAGCGTCCCGTCGATGTCGAAGATGACGGCGCGGTTCATGTCGGGAGCCTGTCGGGGCGCTCGCCCCGGTGCTGCGCCGCGACGCGCGCCTGCCAGAGGCAGAGCGTCGGCGTCACGATCAGCTCCATGCCGAGCGCGAGGATCATCGTGAGAGCGGGCAGGCCGTACAGGGCGAGCCCCGCGAGCCGGGCGAGCCCGCCGACCACGACCACGAAGGTGAGGAGGCGGATGCGGCCGGTCTTCGTCTCGATGCCGGGGACGCAGGACCAGCCCACGAGCCCGAGCCCGAGCAGCAGGCCCGAAAGATATCGGTAATGGCTGTCGCCCGTGACCGACAGCGGCCCGTCGCCCGTGAGCGCCGCGCCGAAGATCACCCCGAAGAGCCCGGCCGCGACGGGAACGCAGCCCGCGATCGCGACGGCGCGCTGCAGGTATCGCCGCTCCCTCTCGACCGCATCCATCACGACGTCCCGGCGCCGACCGGTCCGGCGCCCGGTTCAAGCGGGGAGCCGGGTCCTGGTTCCGCGCCGTCGGCGGACCGTCCGGTCAGGCCGCGTTGCCCTTCAGCCGCGCGTTGCAGCGGCTCCAGTACTGGGGCCAGCGGAGCCCGCCCGTCTTGCCGGCGGCCTTGGCCTCCTTCCATTCGACGCCGCACTTCTTCTGCCGCTCGCGGGCGGCCATCTGGCCCATGGTCGGCTCGCGCTTCGGCCGGGCGGCCCGGGGCGTGCGC
>JAEUAC010000420.1 GCA_019695455.1 Methylorubrum extorquens
GGCAGGGCGAGCGTCGCGGCCGAGGACAGGCCGAGCGCGAGCAGCCCGGCGACGATCCGGCCCTTGTAGCGGAGCGCGTAGGGCACGAGCGGCCGCAGCGGCCCGAGTCCGGACCGCGTTCGTGTCGAGGCGCCCGCCATGCTCTCCATCTTCGGGCGACCGCGGTCGCGCCTTGTTCGTTGGCCCAGGCGCTGTTATAGGCGCCTCGATCCGAGACATGAAGTACGGCCGGTCGCCGCGGCAAGCGGACGGTCCGGTCGTTGCCCGAGGAGCCCGTCGTGGCCGAGAACAACCAGAAAGCCATCAAGATCGAGAAGGCGGACAAGAACGCCATCCCGCATCCCGACTACCACTTCATCAAGGTGGTCATGACGAACGGCACCGAGTTCACGACCCGCTCGACCATGGGCGCGCCCGGCGACACGCTGAACCTCGACATCGATCCGAACACGCACCCGGCCTGGACCGGTGGCCAGCAGCAGCTGATGGACCGCGGCGGCCGCCTGTCGCGCTTCAACTCGCGCTTCGGCAATCTCGGCCTCAAGAAGTAGGTCCCGCCCCGCTCGGGCCGGCGCAAGCCGGCACCGCCCGGGTCTCGACCGGCTCCCCTGCGCCCCGGCCTTCGCCGGGGCAGTCGCTGGGGTTCAGAGCCGGACCGGACGCCCCTCCAGCGGGTAGGCCGGGTCCGAATAGCCGGGCGTGGACGGATGCCCGGCCGGCACGAGCCCATCGACCAGCGTCTCGTCCTCCTGCGTGAACCGATAGGCGAGGGCGCCGGCATAGCTGCGCCACTGCTCCTCGGTCCGCGGACCGGCCACGAAGCCCGTGACGAGCCGGTTCGCCAGGAGCCAGCCGACCGCGAACGCGACGGCCGTCGTGCCCCTCGCCTCCGCGTGGTCCCGCAGCCGCCGCGCGATGGCGAGCGATTCCGGGCGCCATTCCGTCTCCAGCATCCGCTTGTCGGCCCGTCCCGCCCGGCTCTCGGCAGGCGCGGCCGCGCCCGGCTCGTACTTGGCCGTGAGCACGCCGCGCGCCAGCGGGCTGTAGGGGAAGACGCCGAGCCCGTAATGGCCGCAGGCCGGCAGGTGCTCGATCTCGGGCATCCTGTTCAGCGCGTTGTAATAGGGCTGGCTCACGACCGGACGGTCGATGCCCTGCTCGTCCGCCAGACGGCAGATCTCGGCGACGCGCCAGCCCCGGTAGTTGGAGACCCCGACATGGCGGATCTTGCCGGCCCGGACGAGGTCGGCCAGCGCCCGCACGGTCTCGCCGAGCGGCGTCTCGTGGTCCTCCTTGTGCAGGTAGAGGATGTCGATGTGGTCGAGCCCGAGCCGCCGGAGGCTCGCCTCGCAGCCCGCCATCACGTGCCGCCGCGACAGGCCGCGATCGTTCGGGCCGGCTCCCGTCGGGTTCGCGAGCTTGGTCGCGACCACCCAATGCGACCGCTCCGGCGCCACCGCCCGGCCGACGATCTCCTCCGACCGGCCGTCCGTGTAGGCGTCCGCCGTGTCGACGAAGTTCACGCCCGCGTCCCGGGCCGCCGCCATGATGCGGGCGGCCGTCGGTTCGTCCGTCGGCCCGCCGAACATCATCGTGCCGAGGCAGATGGGCGAGACCTTCAGGCCCGAGCGGCCAAGAGTGCGATAATCCATGAGCGTCCTCCTGGCGCGGACCCTAGCGCGCGGAGGCCATCCCCTCCACCACCCTTCGGACGGTCCCCGTTCGGGTCACGGGAGAGGATCCGCGTGGCGGATCCTCGTCGGGCTCTTCAGATGGCGCCCTTGAACCAGACGCAGTTCGTGTAGGCCTTCGTCGGGTCGAGGTTCGGGCGGGACTTGGCCTGCGGCAGGGCGCGGCCGTTCTCGCCGAGGTCGACCGTGACCTTGGACGTGCCGTCGAGCTGCTCCGAATAGTAGCAATACTGGTGCAGCGGCCATTTCTGCTCGGACGAGGTGAAGTTCCACCCGGTCACGACCTGCCCCTGGCTGAACGGGACGTTCTTGAACACCGTGAAGTTCGTCAGCACGGCCGCCTTCGAATCCGGCGTCGCGCCGGCGCCGAGCTGGGCGGCCGACGGCGTCGGAACGTCGGTCGCGCCGCTTCCGCCGCCGACCGCGACCCGCGAATCCGGGTCGAGCTTGACCGTTCCCTCGGTCTTCAGCGTCAGCCCCTGCAGGGCCTCGGCGACCGCGGACGCGACGGTCGCGGCATCGGCCGCCGGTCCGCGCGTCTGCGCCCAGCCCCAGAAGATCGCCCCGATGGCGCAGCCGACCGTGAGGCAGAAGAGGCCGGCGCCCGCGAGACGCCAGAACGCCGCCTGCGCGTTCTGGATGCGCGCCTCGGACTTGATGCGCGCGTTGACGGCGTTGGCGAGGACGCGGTTCTCCGCGGTGGCGGGAATTTCCATGGCTTAGCGCCCGGTCTCCACGACCCGGAGCGGGGCGGCGTTCGCCGTCATGGGCTGCGGCGCGTTGGCGGCGGGGCCGGGCGAGACGACGGGATGCGGCACGGCGACGGGCGGCGCCGCCGGCGGACGGGCCCGCTCGATCGTCGCGGCGGCCGTCCGCTCGGCCTCGGCCCGGGCCTGGCGCAGGATGTCCTCCGCGAACGGCTCGAGGATGAACGACCCCGCCTGTTCGTCGAGGATCACGTCGTCCTCGTCCCGCACCCGCTCGATCGACGTGAGCGCCAGCAGCGTCGAGGCGACCGACGCGCCGATGGCCGGGATGAAGACGAAGAACAGGAGGAAGGAGTGGATCTCCTTGTCCGTCACCTGCTGCGGATCCTTCATGAACACCATGGCCGTGAAGGAGTGCAGCTGCGACCGCATGATGGCGTCGCGATAGGCCATGCCGGCCTCGCTCTGCGCCCGGTCGATCGCCGTGCGGTCGAGGGTGGCGCGCTCCGCCCGGGCGGCGTCGAGCCGCGCGGAGGCGTCCGTCCGGTCCTTCTGGGCGGTGCCGAGGCTGCCCTTCATGGCCTCCGTCCGGGGATCGGTCGTGCAGCGGGTCCCGGTGACGCGCCGTCCGTCGGCCGTCGTCGACGTGGTGCGGAAGCAGCGCTGCGGGGGCAGGGCGCCGAGCTCCGTGTTGGCGCCCTTCAGGCGCCGCTCGGCATCCTCGAGCTGCGCGGTCCGCTGCGCGATCACGGCGTCGGCGTCGCGGATCTTGCGGTCGAGCGTGTCGCGGGCGTTGGTCGCGTCGACGAGCTTCTCGTGCGTCTGCACGGCCTCCGTCAGGCGGGGGCGGAACATGATCTCGCCGAGCTGCGAGACCGACTTGACCGTGACGATCGCGGCCGCGGCGACGCCGATCGCCGCGATGATGCGGAGCGCCAGCGAGCGCTGCGTCCGGATGGAGACGGCGAGCGGGACGCGGCTGAACTCGATCACGCCGTAGGCGACGGGCGCCAGCATCATCATCCAGAAGGCGAGCGGGTCGCTGCCGGCATAGATGGAGGCGAAGAGCCAGGCGCCGGCGAGCGAGGTCGCGACGATCACGCCCTCGCAGCAGAAGGCGAGGATCAGCCGCTTGTAGGAGATCGAGTAGCCGCGCTCGTAGTCGGCGGCCTTGCGCTCGGCGGCCCGGATCTGACGTGGGGTGGGCGCGCCGGCAGGCGGTGTCAGGGTCGAGGCGTCCGCCATGCTGTCGTGCGTCCTGTGAGCCGCGAGCTTTTCGGCAGGCGACGCGTCGCGCGATCTTAACCGATCGGTTACGCTTCCATCAATCGCCCGACCCCCGCCGGCTCCGCCGCTTCTGGTCGCATGATGAATCCCGGACCGATCCGCCGATGCGCCTCCTCGCGTTCCTCGCCATGGCCACCGTCTGGGGCTTCACCTGGATCGCCGCCCGCTGGGCGACGGAGGCGGCGCCGCCCGTCCTCGTCGCGGGCACCCGCCTCGTCATCGCCTCCTGCGCCTTCGGCATCCTGTGCGTGATCGCCCGCATCCCGCCGCGCATCGGCCGTTACCGGCGGCTCGTCGCGGCGTCGCTCCTCGTCAACACGGGGTGCTACTCGCTCCTCTTCTGGGGCGTGGCGCACGCGCCGACGGGGCTCTCGGCCGTCGTCAACATGGCCCTGATCCCGGTCTTCTCCATGCTGCTCGGGGCGGCCTACGGCCAGGAGCGGATCACGACCCGCCGGCTCCTCTCCGTCGCGCTGGGCGCGGTCGGCCTCGCGATCCTGTTCGCGAGCCGGGGCTCGTCGGGGCCGGGCGACGGCGGCACGGTCGCGCTCGGGCTCGGCGCCATCGTGCTCGCGACCCTCTCCTACGCCTGGGGCGCCGTGGTCTCGAAGCCGCTCGTCGGGGCCTACCCGCCCCTCTCGGTCGCGTTCTGGGAATCGCTCATCGGCGGGATCGCCCTCCTGGTCGTCTCGGCGGTGATCGAGCGGCCGGGCCTCGCCGACCTCGCCGCGCTCGCCCAGGGCCGGGCGCTCGCCGGGCTCGCCTTCCTGGTCCTCGGCGGGTCGCTCGTCGGCTTCCTCGTCTATCTCTGGCTCCTGCGGGAATGGGGGGCGTTCCGGGCGGGGCTCTACGCCTTCGTGTCGCCCGCCGTCGCGGTCGCGCTCGGCGTCGCGCTGCAGGGCGAGCAGGTCGGCCCGACGGAGATCCTGGGCATGGTCGTCATGTTCGCCGCGACCGCCCTCGTGGTCCGGCCGGAGACGGCGGTCGCGCCCGCCCGGCGGTGACGCGCCGCCTCGTGCGCCGTTCGGGGCGCGAAGGGTCGGATTCGACGACGCCGGCGGGCACCGGCCGGGTCAGGTCGTCCGGAGCCAGAGGCTCGTGTCGCGGGCGGTCGGTCGGGCGGGCAGGCGGCCGACGATCCCGTCCGCGATCCAGTCGGGCCGCCGGGTCGCGACCCAATGGCTCGAGAACAGGATCTCGGCCGCCCGACCCGCCAGGTAGGCCGCCACCACGCTCGCCTCGTTGTAGCCCCGCCATGCCCATTCGGGCGGGTAGGGATCCGGCAGCAGGATGTCGTGGACGTGGACGAGCACGCCCGCCGGCAGCGCCGGCAGGATGTGGCCCGCGAGATGGTCGACGTCCGATCCCGGCACGGCGAGGTGGCTCGAATCGACGAACAGCACGTCGCCCGGCCCGAGCGCCGCGACGAGGGCCGGATCCGCGTCCTGCAGGAGGCAGGGCTCGTGGCGGATGCCGAGCGCCGCCAGGGAGGCGCGGGGCTCCGGATCGAGCGCCACGAAGTCCGTGTCGCTCCCGCCGTCCCGGATGGCCCGGGCGAGGAAGCGCGACGAATGGCCGGAGCCGATCTCGAGGATGCGCCGCGGCGCGTGCCGGCGCACGAGCGCGTAGGCCGCGGCCGCGTCGAGGCGCGGGAACCAGTCCTGGTCGAAGCGCGCCGGCCCGTCGCCCGCCGCGATGCGGGCGAGGTCCGGCGCGAAGGTCTCCGCGTCGGCCAGGATCGCCCGCATGGCGGGCTCGGCGCGACGGAAGGCCGGCTCCAGGGCGGGGTACGGGCCGGGCCGGAGCGAGCCGGCGTAGCGGTGGGGCAGGAACACGCCGCGCGGCGCGATCCCGAGCAGGGTCGAGAGGCCGA
>JAEUAC010000447.1 GCA_019695455.1 Methylorubrum extorquens
CGGACCCATTCCGCCGCGAGCGGCGCGTCGGCCAGCGCGTCCGCCCAGTCGTAGCCGGCCGCCCAGGCGCTGGTCGGCGGCTCGGCCATGCCGCCGAGCAGGCCCTTCGCCGGGCGTGTGCGCAGCAGGACCGCCCCGTCCGCCCGCTCCGCCACGAACGCGGCGCCGCGCCGGAGCGCCCCCTCCCGCTTCGGCGCCTTCACGGGGAGCGCGTCCTGCACGCCGTCCCGCCGGGCGATGCAGGGCCCGGTCCAGGGGCAGAGCGCGCAGGCGGGCCTCCGCGGCGTGCAGAGGGTGGCGCCGAGATCCATGACGGCCTGCGCGAAATCGCCCGGCCGGTCCGCCGGGACGAGCGCCCCCGCGAGCGCCGCGAGCCGGCGCCTGGCGGCGGGCAGCGGCTCCTCGACGCGGTACAGCCGGGCCATGACGCGCTCGACGTTGCCGTCGACCGCCGCCTCCTGCCGGCCGAAGGCGATGGCCGCGACCGCGCCCGCCGTGTAGGCGCCGATGCCCGGCAGGGTCCGCAGGCCGGCGAGCGTGTCGGGAAAGCGCCCGCCATGGTCGGCCACCACCGCCCGGGCGCAGGCGAGGAGGTTGCGGGCGCGGGAATAGTAGCCGAGGCCCGCCCAGGCCGACATCACGGCCTCGTCCGGGGCGGCCGCGAGGTCGCCGAGCGTCGGGAAGCGCGCCAGGAACGCCGCGAAGTACGGCCGGACGGCCGCCACCGTCGTCTGCTGCAGCATGATCTCCGACAGCCAGACCCGGTAGGGATCCGGCGCCTCGCCCGGCCGCGCGCGCCAGGGCAGGTCCCGGCGATGGCGGTCGTACCAGCGGAGGAGGTCGGCGGGATCGGGTGGCGTCACGGGTCCGGGCGGAGTAGCGGTGGAGGGACGACGGCACCGCCCCGACTCGCCGCACGATAGCCGATCGGCCGCGCCGATGCGGCGCCGAGGACCCCCGATGGTGCCTGCCCGCCCCGCGCCCCAGCCGAACCGGGCCTGATCCGTGCGGATCGCCCTCCTGACGCTCGAGGCGCTGGCGAACGCGCGCGCCGTGCGCCGCTTCGTCGCGGCCGATCCCGGCCGCATCGCGATGATCGGCCTGTCGGACCCGTTCCGGGCCGAGAAGGGCGGCGCGCTCGGCCAGACCTGGACGCGCCTCAAGGGATCGGGGCCGCGCCTCCTGCCCTACCTCTTCCTGAACTTCTCGCTGCCGCGCCTCGTCGGCGCCCTGCCGGGCCGGGACGGCGGCGCGCCGGAGGCGACGCCGCTGCGGCGCCTCGCCGAGCGGCACGGCATCACGGCCGAGACGGTGCCGGACGTCAACGCCGAGGCCTTCCGCCGCCGCATCGCCGCGAGCGGGGCGGACGTGATCGTCACCTTCCACTTCGACCAGATCCTGACGGCCGAGACGATCGCGGCGGCGCCGCTCGGCGGTCTGAACGTCCATCCGAGCCTCCTGCCGGACCATCGCGGCCCGGTCCCGACGATCCATGCGCTGCTCGACGACCCGGTCCGGCTCGGCGTCTCCATCCACCGGCTCGTGCCGAAGATCGACGCCGGCGGCCTCGTCGCGCAGGCGGGCCTGGCGGACGAGCCCGCCCTGACCTCGCTCGGAGCCGCGGCGCGCCTCCACGAGGCCGCGATCCCCCTCCTCGACCGGGCGCTCGCGGACCTCGCGGCCGGCCGTCTCGCCGAGACGGCCCTGCCGCTCCTCCCCTACCGGGGCTTCCCGACGCGGGCCGACCTCGCGCGCCTCGCCGGGAAGGGCCGGCGGCCCGCGGGCTGGAGCGATCTCCGGGCCGCCTTGGCGACGCCCATATCCGCGTGACGATGGCGCCATGGCCCGCCCCCGCCCGCTCGCCGAGATCGTCGACCCGCTGATCGCGCCCGCCGCGGCGAAGCAGGGCTTCGCCGACGCCGACATCCTGCTCTCCTGGCCCGAGATCGTGGGGGAGCGCCTCGCCGGCTGGTCGCAGCCCCTCAAGGTCGAGTGGAAGAAGCGCGGGCCGGACGGCCACGTGCCCGAGCCCGCGACGCTCGTCGTGCGGGTGGCGAGCGCCTTCGCGATCGAGCTGCAGCACACGGCGCCGATCCTGATCGAGCGGATCAACGCCTTCTACGGATGGAACTGCGTCGGCCGGATCGTGCTGAAGCAGGGTCCCGTGCGGACGCCGAGGCCTCCTCGCCCGGCCCCGCCGGAACCGGACGCGGCGGCGCGCGAGACGATCCGCGCCTCGCTGGACGGGCTCGCCGAGCCCGACCTCCGCCGCGCCCTGGACCGGCTCGGCGAGGCGGTGCTGGGCGAGGCCGGCGCGCGCCATCGTCAGGCGGGCGGCGGCGTGCCATAATGGGCGCATCCTCGTCCCGACCCGATGTCCGGAGCCTTCCATGTTGTCACGACGCGACGCGGTCGCCCTCCTCGCGGCCGCCTCGGCCGCCGCGATCCTGCCCGGCCGGGCCTTCGCCCAGGCGGTGCCGGTCGCCGAGCTGAACCAGCCCGGCCCGCTCGGCGACGCCTGGCTCGGACCGGACACCGCCAAGGTCACCATCATCGAATACGCGTCGCTGACCTGCTCGCATTGCGCGCATTTCCACGCGACGACCTATCCGGAGATGAAGAAGCGCTGGGTCGATTCGGGCCAGGCGCGCTTCACGCTGCGCGAGTTCCCGCTCGATCCGCTGGCGACGGCGGGGTTCATGCTGGCGCGGGCGGACGGCGGCGGCAAGTACTACCCGATCACCGACATGCTGTTCGAGACCCAGAAGACCTGGGCCTTCACGGACAAGCCGCTCGACGCGCTGCGGCAGGTGATGCGGCAGGCCGGCTTCGGCCAGGAGAAGTTCGACGCCGTGCTGCGCGACCAGGCGCTCTACGACGCCGTCAACGCCGTGAAGAACCGCGCGGCCGAGAAGTTCAAGGTCGATTCGACGCCGACCTTCTTCGTGAATGGCCAGCGCATGCCGGGCGCGATCTCGATCGACGAGCTCGACAAGGTCATCAAGCCGATCCTCGGCGCCTGACGGCGCCGCCCGCGGAGCCCGGGAGGCGCGCGTGAAGCTCGTCCGGCTCCGCATCGCCGGCTTCAAGACCTTCGTCGAGCCGACGGACATCCCCATCGAGCCCGGCCTGACGGGGGTCGTCGGGCCGAACGGCTGCGGCAAGTCCAACCTCGTCGAGGCCCTGCGCTGGGCCATGGGCGAGAGCTCGCACAAGAACATGCGGGCGGCCGGCATGGACGACGTCATCTTCGCCGGCTCGTCCGGGCGGCCCGCCCGCAACATGGCGGAGGTGACCCTCTCCATCGACAACGGCGACCGCACCGCGCCCGCCGCCTTCAACGAGTCCGACGCGCTCGAGATCTCCCGGCGGATCGAGAGGCAGGAGGGATCGACCTACCGGCTGAACGGACGCGAGGTGCGGGCCCGCGACGTGCAGCTCCTGTTCGCGGACGCGGCCTCGGGCGCGCGCTCCCCGGCCCTCGTCCGCCAGGGCCAGATCGCCGAGCTGATCGCCGCGAAGCCCCAGGCCCGCCGCCGCATCCTGGAGGACGCGGCCGGCATCGCGGGCCTCCATGCCCGCCGCCACGAGGCGGAGCTGCGCCTGAAGGCCGCCGACGACAACCTGCTGCGGGTCGAGGACGTCCTGCAGCAGATCGACGCCCAGGCGGAGGGGCTGCGCCGGCAGGGCCGGCAGGCCGCGCGCTACCGCGCGCTCTCGGCCGAGATCCGGACGCTGGAGGCGACCCTGCAGGCCGCCGCCTGGCTGGCGGCTGACCGCGACCACGCCGCCGCCGCGGAGGCGGCCCGGCACGACCTGAACGCGGTCGCCGAGCGCACGGCCGCCCAGGCCGAGGCCGTGCGCGAGGCCGCGATCGCCGCGCACGAGATCGCGCCGCTGCGGGAGGCCGAGGCCGCGGCCGCTTCCGTCTTCCGGCGGCTCACGGCCGCCCGCCACGACCTCGACAACGAGGAGAGCCGCGCCAAGGAGCGCCTCGCCGATCTCGGCCGGCGCATCGCCGAGACCGAGCGCGACGCGACCCGGCAGGCCGCGATCGGCCAGGACGCGGCGGCGACCATCACGCGGCTCGGCCAGGAGGCGGCGGAGATCACGCGCGGCGAGGACGATTCGGCCGGGCGCCGGGCGGCCCTGGAGGCGGCCGTCGCGCGGACCGAG
>JAEUAC010000071.1 GCA_019695455.1 Methylorubrum extorquens
GGCTTCGGCTACGTGCTGCGCGAGGATTTCTTCCTGCCGCCGCTCATGTTCGGCGCGGATGAGATCGACGCCCTGATCCTCGGCCTCCGCCTCGTCGGCGCCCGCGGCGATCCGGCGCTCGGGGCGGCCGCGTCCGATGCGCTCGCGAAGATCGCGGCCGTCCTGCCGCCCCCGTTCCTCGATGCGCCCGCGACGAGCGGACTCCTGGCCGGCCCGGCCGGATCCGACGGCGCCAGGCACCTCCCCCTCCTCCGGCACGCGATCCGGGCCGAGGCGAAGCTGGACCTCGCCTATGCGGACGCCCAGGGCCACGCCTCACGCCGCGTCGTGTGGCCGATCGCGATCGGGTTCTTCGATCGGGCGGAGGTTCTGGCGGCCTGGTGCGAGGGACGAGGCGCCTTCCGCCACTTCCGGCTCGACCGCATCGTCGCGGTCGCGGCGATCGACGCGCGGATGCCCCGCCGCCGCCGCGTGCTGCTCGCGGAATGGCGCGCGACCACGGGTCTCGGCGGAGGCTGCTGACCGATTCTGACACGGAAGCGGCGCATCCCGGTCTCGTCCCACCGGAGCCCGCACCATGATCCAGCCCCGCCTCGTCATCCTCTACGTCGACAGCCCCGCCCGCTCCGCCCGCTTCTACGAGGGACTGCTCGGCCGGTCTCCGATCGAGGAATCGCCGACCTTCGCCTTGATCCCTCTCGGCGAGGGCATGGCGCTCGGCCTCTGGTCGCGCCACACGGTCGAGCCCGGCGCGGAGGCTGCGGGCGGAGGCGGCGAGATCGCCTTCGAGACCGTGGACGTCGACGCCGTCCACGCCGCGTGGGTCGCGAAAGGCCTCGTCGTGAAGCAGGCGCCCACCGATCTCGATTTCGGCCGGACCTTCGTGGCGCTCGACCCGGACGGGCACCGGCTCCGAGTCTTCCGACCGGCGCCGTGACGGCTCAGGCGGCCGCGGGGAGGTTCGCTCGGAGCGCCTCGACCCACGCCTCCGTGGGCTGGGCGCCGGACAGGCTCCATTGGCCGTCGACGATGAAGTACGGCACGCCCGCGATCCCGGCCGCCTGGGCCTGGCGCTCGAATCCGACGATCTCGGCCGCCCTCTCCTCGCTCCGCAGTGCGGCGGCCGCGCCGTCCCGGTCCAGCCCGACGGCCTCGGCGATGGCGAGCAGGACCGCCTCGTCGCCGACGTCCCAGGCCTCCTCGAAGAAGCCGCGGAACAGGGCCTCGACGGTCACGTCCCCGCGGCCCTGCTCGGTCGCGTGGGCGATCAGCACGTGGGCGGGCCGGGTGTTCGGCTGGCGCTCCATGCGGTCGAAGGCGAAGGCGATGCCCTCCTCGCGGCCGGTCTCCGCCATGCGGGCGTCCATGGCCGCCCAGCGGTCGGGGCCGAACTTGCGCGTCCGGTACTCCGCGCGCGCCATGCCGCCCGGCGGCAGGTCGGGATTGAGCTCGAACGGGAGCCACACCGTCCGCACGCTCTCCCGCAGGGCGAGCGCGTCGAGCGCCCGCTCGAGGCGGCGCTTGCCGACGTAGCACCAGGGGCAGACGATGTCGGAGACGATCTGGATCGTTTGGGCCATGGGCACCTCCCGCCGTCGATCATAGGCCCGGCGACCGGTCGCGTCAGCCCTCCGCGAGGGCGGCCACCAGGTGCCGCGCCTTGGCGGCGACCGCGTCGGGACCGTCGCCCGGCGCGTAGATCGAGGAGCCGATCCCGAACCCCGCCGCGCCGGCCTTCCGCCAGGGCCCGAGGGTGTCGGCCGCCATGCCGCCGACCGGCAGGATCGCCGTCCCCGCCGGGAGCACGGCCCGCATCGCCTTGAGGACGGCCGGGCTCGCGGCCTCGGCCGGGAAGAGCTTCAGGGCGTCCGCGCCGGCGTCGAGCAGCGCGAAGGCCTCGGTCGGCGTGAAGAAGCCCGGCACCGCGAGAAGGCCGGCGGCCTTCGCGGCCCGCGTCACGGCGACGTCCGCATGGGGCGTCACGATCAGCCGGCCGCCGGCCGCCGCGACGCGCCGCACGTCGTCACCGGTCCGCACGGTGCCGGCGCCGATCAGGACGCCGTCGCCGAAGCGCGCGGCGAGCCGCGCGATCGAGTCGAACGGGTCCGGCGAGTTCAGCGGCACCTCGGCCACCACGATGCCCTCGCCGACCAGCGCCTCGACCACGGCCACGGCCTCGTCGGGCCGGACGCCGCGCAGGATCGCGACGAGGGGGGAGCGCGCCAGCCAGTCCGTCAGAGCCATCCGATCGCCTCCCCGATGCGCCGCAGACCGGCGAGCGCCCAATCGCCCTCGGGCCCGTGCGCCACGAAGCCGAGCAGCGCCAGCGCCTCGCCGTAATGCGTGCAGAGCTCCGCCGCGCCCACCAGCTGCACGGCCGCGCCGGCCGGAAGGCCCTCGGTCGCGCTGCGGACCTCGTGGCCGATCAGGAGCCCGGACAGGTAGGAGGCGGCCTGGTCGGAGGCCATGCGGTCGAGGAGCACCAGCGTGCGCGCGCCGAAGGCGTGATGCAGGAGGCCCCCCGGCTGGCCGGAGCGGAGCACGCCGTCCGCGAAGGCCGGACCGCCGCCCGCGGGCCCGCTCATCAGCCGGCCGAGGATCGTATGGGACCGCAGCGCCGCGAACACCTCGCCCGTCATGTGGGTCGTGGAGCCGACGATGGCGCCCTCCTTCAGGGTCGCCCACTTGGAATGGGTGCCGGGCAGGCAGACCGTGCCGGTGCCGCCGATCGCGTGCGCGAGGCCGAGGAGCTGCGTCTCCTCGCCCCGCATCACCTCGGGCACGCCGGACGCGTCGGCGCCGACCAGCCCCGGCACGATGCGGATCTCGGCCCCGTCGAAGGGGACGGCCAGGAGCTGCTGCGCGAGCAGGGCCGGATCGGCCGGGCACGGCAGGTAGGGCGCCTCGCGCCACCCCTGCCGGCTGCCGATCATGCCCGACAGGAGCGCGCGACCCTCGCCCTCCGCGAGCCAGTCGCCGACGAGCCCCGTGAAGGCCTCCGCGAAGTCGCCGTCGGGCACCGCCATGATGCCCAGCGGGGCGGCGCGGGCCTCGGCGGCGACGCCCTCCGGCCCGAGCCGCCAGGCGCGGACGCTGCTCGTTCCCCAATCGATCGCGATCATGCCGAGCCCGTGTGACGGCCCGGGCTCTTCCACAGCCGGGGGCGAAAGGCCAGAGTGCGCGCCCCCCATCCATCGAACGCACCATGATCCGCACCCTGCTCGTCCCCGAGGACGCGGCGACCGACCGGCTCGACCGGCTCCTGGCGGCCTCCTGGCCCGACCTGTCCCGGAGCCGCCTGCAGGCGCTGATCCGCCAGGGCGCCGTCACGGTCGACGGCGCCGCCGTCCGGGATCCGTCCTTCAAGGCCGGCCCGGGCCTCGGCATCGCCCTGGACGAGCCGCCGCCCGTCGCGGCGGAGCCGAAGCCGGAGCCGATCCCTCTCTCGATCGCGTTCGAGGACGACGAGCTGATCGTCGTCGACAAGCCGGCCGGGCTGGTCGTCCATCCGGGCGCCGGCAACCCCGCCGGCACGCTGGTCAACGCGCTGCTCCACCATTGCCGGGGAAGCCTCTCGGGCATCGGCGGCGTGGAGCGGCCCGGGATCGTCCACCGCATCGACCGCGACACGAGCGGCCTCCTCGTCGTCGCGAAGACGGACCGCGCGCACAAGCACCTGTCGGCCCAGTTCGCGGACCACGGCCGGACCGGCGAGATGCGGCGCGCCTACCTGGCGCTCGCCTGGGGCGCCCCGGAGACGCCGCGCGGCACGATCGACGCTCCGATCGCCCGGTCGCGCTCCAACCGGGAGAAGATGACGGTGGCGCAGGACGGCCGACACGCCGTGACGCATTACGAGGTCGAGGACGCCTTCGGAGCGGAACCGATCGCGAGCCTGATCCGGTGCACGCTGGAGACGGGGCGCACGCACCAGATCCGGGTGCATCTCGCCCATCTGCGCCATCCCCTCGTCGGGGACGAAGCCTACGGGGCGGGCTTCCGCACGAAGATCGCCCGCCTGCCGGAGGAGACCCGCGCCGCCGTGGAAGCCCTGCGGCGCCAGGCGCTCCACGCCGCGCTGCTGCAGTTCGAGCACCCGGCCACGGGGGAGGTCCTGTGCTTCGAATCCGAGCTGCCGGACGACTTCGCCGCCGTGCTGGAGCGGTTCCGCGCCCTCTGACGTGCTGCAGCGCACTGCGTCGTCACGGCAGATGGGCGAAACCGTCCCCTCGACGTTGATCCTCCGGGTGGCCGGCCCCGCGCCTCTGTTTGGCCATGGTGGCGCGCACGATATGCAGGTGTGGCGGCTGCCGGACGGGGCCGCCCAGGGATCCGCCGCCCAGGGGGTCCGAGGAGGACAGATGGCTTCGTTACCGGTACTCGCCACCGAAGGCGGTCTCTCGCGATATCTCACCGAGATTCGCAAGTTCCCCATGCTCGAGCCGAGCGAGGAGTTCATGCTCGCCAAGCGCTGGGTGGAAGATGGGGACCGCACGGCCGCACACAAGCTCGTGACCTCGCATCTCCGCCTCGTGGCGAAGATCGCGATGGGCTACCGCGGCTACGGCCTGCCGATCAGCGAGGTCGTGAGCGAGGGCAATGTCGGCCTCATGCAGGCCGTGAAGCGCTTCGATCCCGACAAGGGCTTCCGCCTCGCGACCTACGC
>JAEUAC010000410.1 GCA_019695455.1 Methylorubrum extorquens
CGGGCGTGCCGGCTGCGAGCATGGCCTCCTCGGCCTCGCGCAACGCGGCGGATTTGAGCAAGGCATGCTCGTTTGTTGATCGCGGGCGTGCCGCCTGGTGACCTTCTCGTGCCATGCTGCCTGCAAATTGTGCGGAATGCGGCCGGATTCTGCCTAGCCGTTCAGCGCCGGCCCGGGACAAAGCCATGGCACGGGACCCGGCGGGGTGGTAGAGGTGCCCCCTCTGTTACAGCGTAGGTCCGGATCCGCCTCGAGATGAAGAAGATCGAAGCCATCATCAAGCCGTTCAAGCTGGACGAGGTGAAGGAGGCCCTGCAGGAAGCGGGGCTCCAGGGCATCACGGTCGTCGAGGCGAAGGGTTTCGGGCGCCAGAAGGGCCATACGGAGTTGTACCGGGGCGCCGAATACGTGGTCGACTTCCTGCCGAAGGTGAAGCTCGAGATCGTGCTGCCCGACGACCAGGTCGAGGGCGCCGTCGAGGCGATCCGCAAGGCGGCTCAGACGGGCCGGATCGGCGACGGCAAGATCTTCGTGTCGAGCGTGGAGGAAGCGATCCGCATCCGCACGGGCGAGACGGGCCCCGACGCGATCTGACGCGTCGCCATCCCGGCCCGACGGGCCGGACCAGAACACGAGCATTGGAGAGGACAGCGTGGCGATCAAGACGGGCAAGGACGTGCTGGCGTTCATCAAGGAGAACGACGTCAAGTACGTCGACCTCCGCTTCACCGATCCGCGGGGCAAGTGGCAGCACGTGACCTTCGACATCTCCCTCGTCGACGAGGAGCTGTTCGAGGAGGGCACGATGTTCGACGGCTCGTCGATCGCCGGCTGGAAGGCGATCAACGAATCCGACATGATCCTCATGCCGGATCCCGTGACGGCCCAGATGGACCCGTTCTTCTCCGCGTCCACGCTGTCGATCGTCTGCGACATCCTGGAGCCCTCGACGGGCGCGCCCTACGATCGGGACCCGCGCGGCATCGCCAAGAAGGCCGAGACCTACATGAAGTCGGTCGGGGTCGGCGACACGACCTATTTCGGCCCCGAGGCCGAGTTCTTCATCTTCGACGACGTCAAGTTCATGGCCGACCCGTACAACACGGGTTTCAAGCTCGACAACGTCGAGCTTCCGACGAACGGCGACACGGATTACGAGGGTGGCAACATGGGCCACCGCATCCAGACCAAGGGCGGCTACTTCCCGGTCCCGCCGCTCGATTCCGCGCAGGACATGCGCGGCGAGATGCTGGCCGCCATGCAGGCCATGGGCGTCCGGGTCGAGAAGCATCACCACGAGGTGGCGTCGGCCCAGCACGAGCTCGGCATGAAGTTCGACACGCTCGTGCTGATGGCCGACCAGATGCAGGTCTACAAGTACTGCATCCACAACGTGGCGCAGTCCTACGGCAAGTCGGCCACCTTCATGCCCAAGCCCGTGTTCGGCGACAACGGCTCGGGCATGCACGTGCACCAGTCGATCTGGAAGGACGGCAAGCCGGTCTTCGCCGGCGACAAGTATGCCGACCTCAGCCAGGAATGCCTCTGGTACATCGGCGGCATCATCAAGCACGCCAAGGCGCTGAACGCCTTCACGAACCCGTCGACCAACTCCTACAAGCGTCTCGTTCCCGGCTACGAGGCCCCCGTGCTGCTCGCCTATTCGGCCCGCAACCGCTCGGCCTCCTGCCGTATCCCGTGGACGCAGAACCCGAAGGCGAAGCGCGTCGAGGTCCGGTTCCCCGATCCGACCGCGAACCCCTACCTCGCCTTCTCGGCCATGCTGATGGCCGGCCTCGACGGCATCCAGAACAAGATCGATCCGGGCGCCGCCATGGACAAGGATCTCTACGACCTGCCCCCGCAGGAGCTGAAGCAGATCCCGACGGTCTGCGGCTCGCTCCGCGAGGCGCTGGACAGCCTCGACAAGGATCGCGGGTTCCTGAAGGCCGGCGGCGTCTTCACGGACGAGTTCATCGACTCGTTCATCGAACTCAAGATGACGGAAGTCATGAAGTTCGAGATGACGCCCCACCCGGTCGAGTTCGTGATGTACTATTCCTGCTGACCGGCAGACCCTCGAGACGGACGACGCCGGGGCCGCAAGGCTCCGGCGTCTTGCGTTCGGCCCCTCGGTCGCGGGATGGGTCCGGTCGTCCGATCGCGCGCTCGACCGCGGCGATCGCCTCGGCGAGGCTGCCGATGAGGCGACATGCGGCCTCGGTGGCGGGGGTCGCGCGCGAGGGATCGACGCTGTCGCAGCACGCGGCCTTGATCCTGAGACGACGGGTCTCTTCGACGGCCGGCAGGATCGGTGGCCGGTCAGATCTCCACACCCGCGCCAGCTCTCGCCGTCCGGTCCGGCGATGTGACGACGCCGCTCCTGCGGAGGCAGCCTGGGACGACGCCCGTGACGCCGGGGACGGCCGCCTCAGCGCCCGCCGGACACCTTCAGGTTCGCGCCCGTCACGTAGCTCGCGCCCTCGCCCATCAGGAACAGCACGGCCTCGGCGATCTCGTCCGGCTGGCCGGCGCGGCCCATCGGGATGAGGGGCGCGATCCGGGCGGCGCGCCCCGGTTCGCCGGTCGAGCGGGCGTGGATCTCGGTCTCGGTGAGGCCGGGCGAGACGGCGTTCACCCGCACGCCGTCTCCGGCGAGTTCGCGGGCGAGGCCGATCGTCAGGCTGTCGATCGCACCCTTCGACGCCGCGTACCAGACGTATTCGCCGGGCGAGCCGATCTCCGCCGCCACCGACGAGATGTTGACGATGGAGCCGCCGGGACCGCCGTGCCGGGTCGCGAGCCGACGGGCCGCCTCGCGGGCGACCAGGATCGCGCCCGTGACGTTCACGTCGATCGTCTCCCGGATCACGTCCGGGTCCGTCGCGTCCAGCCGGCCCGCACGGCCCGTGATGCCGGCATTGTTCACGACGTGGCGGACGGGCCCGAGCCGCGCCGCCGCCTCGAAGGCCGCCGCGATCTCGTCCTGCACGCCCATGTCGCCCGCGATCACGAGCGCGGCCGCGCCGGCCTGCCGGCACGCTTCCGCGACGGCCTCGGCGGCCGCCGTCTCGCTCCGGTAGACGATCGCGACGTCGAAGCCCCGCGCGGCGGCGAGCCGGCACACGGCCGCCCCGATGCCGCGACTGCCACCCGTGACGAGGACGACCGGCCGGCTCATCCCTGGCGCTCGGGCGTGTGGACCACGATGCCGTCGAGCTCGGCCTTGACCTTGATCTGGCAGGAAAGGCGGGAATTCGGCTTCAGGTCGGAGGCGAAGTCGAGCATGTCCGTCTCCATCGGCTGCGCCTCGCCCGCCGCCGCCATCCAGGCGTCGTCCACATAGACGTGGCAGGTGGCGCAGGCGCAGGCGCCCCCGCACTCGGCCTCGATGCCCGGCACGTTGTTCTTGACGGCGGCTTCCATCACGGTCCAACCGACCGGTGCGTCCACGACGCGCGACGTTCCGGCTGTGTCGATGAAGGTGATCTTCGGCATGCGGTCTCCGTGCGCGCGCGCTCGCGCGGCCTGCTATCAAGATGGAACGCTTCTAGGCGAGCCCGTCCGGCTTGGCGAGGGGAGCGTTCCCGGCGAGCCGCGCCTGGCTCGCCGCGATCGTCCGGTCCAGCAGGCCGGCGAGGCCGGGACGAGCGTCCGTCGCGAAGGCGCCCGGGCTCTCCTCCACGGCCGCGAGGGCGCGGGCGAGCGGGTCCGCACCGATCGCGGCGGCGCTGCCCCGGAGCGCATGGGCCGCGTCCCGGATCAGGTCGGGATCGGTCGCGGCGAGCAGCGCGGGACCGACGCTCCGGCACTGCCCGACGAACAGCGCGAGGAGGTCGGCCTCGAGGTCCCGGTCGCCGAAGCAGCGCTCGGCGAGGGCCGCCGCGTCCAGGAGCGACCCCTCGTCCGGGCCGAGGGAGCCCGGGGAAGGCGGCGGGACGATGCCGGTCATGGTCACCAGCCCGTTAACGACGTTCGGATGTGCATAGAGCCGGTGGGTTCCCTCGGAAGGGGAGCGAACCTAAACTCCCCATGGTAAACGCAGGTTAACGCCCACCCCGTCGCATGCTGAGGAGTTGCGGGGGCGGTGGGCTGGCGTACGCGCCTGCGGGTTGCGTTATCAAGGCGGCACGGCACATGGCCACAGAACCCAAGCTCGCAAACCCGACATCGGCGGCGATGTCGGCTGTCGAGCTCGCCCTCTCGGAAGGGCAGGCGACGGGCGGAACCGCGCCCTCGGGCGCGGCGACGCAGGTCATGCCGAACGTCGATCGACACGCCTTCGGCCGGACGCCCGAGCCCGCGGAGCGGATCGTGTCGCCCGATCGGGAGCGCGTCGCGAACGACGACCGCGCCGAGGTCGGCGCCTTCCTCCAGGCCCTCCGGGTGCGCCCCTCGCGCGGTGCCTACGCCGTCGCCCTCATGGCGAGCCTGGCCTGGCTGGCCCTGCTCGGGGTCGGCATCGCGCTGCAGGTCGAGGGTGGAGACTGGCGCGGGTGGCTCTCCGCGCTCGGGCCGCTCCAGCAGGGCACGCTCGCGGCGGTCGCGCTGTCGCCCGTCCTCCTCTTCATGGTCGCCGCCATGCTGGCCGTGCGCTCGGCCGAGATGAAGCTCGTCGCGCGCGCCGTCGGCGAGGTGGCCGTGCGGCTCGCCCAGCCGGAACACTTCGCGACGGATGCCGTCATGAACGTCTCGCGCGCCGTGCGCCGCGAGGTGGCGGCCGTCGGCGACGGGCTCGAGCGCGCGCTCGCCCGGGCCGGCGAACTCGAGACCATCGTCCGCTCCGAGATCACGACCCTCGAGCGTGCCTACGCGGACAACGAGGTCCGCATCCGTTCGCTCGTCGACGAGCTCGTGGCCCAGCGCGAGGCCGTCGTCAGCAACGCGGACCGCATCCGCGGCGCCATCACGGGCACGCACCAGCATCTCGCGGGCGAGCTCACGAGCGCGTCCGAGCGCATCATCCAGGCCGTCGAGCATGCCGGCGAGCGGGTCGCGGGCTCGCTCGACAAGCGCTCCGACGAACTGACGCGCCATCTCGGCGAGGCCGGCGACCGCCTCGTCTCCGAGCTCGGCCTGCGCGGCACCGAGCTCGTCGAGCGCCTCGCCTCGACGACGGACGAGGTAAAGAGCGGCGTCGCCTCCGTCGGCGACGACGTGACCGCCTCGCTCGAGCGGAAGGCCAAGGACGTCACGGCGGCGCTCGAGCGCACGGGCGACATCCTCACGCGCTCCCTCCAGGACGGCGCGACCCAGGTCACGCGCACGCTCGCCCAGACCGGGTCTGAGGTCATCGGCTCGCTCGCGGCCCAGGGCGGCGAGGTGCGTTCCTCGCTCGAGACCACCGTCGAGGCGCTGTCGACGAGCTTCGTCCAGCGCGGCACGGAGCTGAACAGCCAGCTCGCCGCCGCCGGCGAGACCATCGTGGCTGCCATCGCGACGCGCTCCGAGGAGCTGCGCCGCAACGTCGAGGAGGCGGGCTCGGGCATCGCGCTCGAGATCACGCGCCGCGGCGACACCGTGCGCGAGTCCATCGAGGGTGCCGGCACGGCCGTCATCGACAGCCTCACCGGACGCGGGACGGAGCTGCGCGACGCCTTCGCGGCGACCGGCACGGGCCTCGTCTCCGAGATCGTGGTGCGAGGCGCGGAAGCGCGCGACGGCATCGGCCAGGCGACCCGGGCCGTGCTCGACGAGCTCGGCCACCGCAGCGGCGAGTTCCGCGACGCCATGGAGGGCTCCGGCTGGACCATCGTCGGCCGCATCGCCGAGGAAGGCGAGCGCGCCCGCGAGACCATCGAGGCGGCCTCGGCCGCCATCTCCCAGACCATCGTCGAGCGCGGCGGCCGGGTGCGGGACGACATCGCGCTGGTCGGCACGGGGCTCGTCTCCGAGATCGTCGTGCGGTCGGGCGAGGCCCGCTCCGAGATCGAGCGCACGGGCTACGGCCTCGTGGACGCCATGGCGGCCAAGGCGCAGGAGCTGCGCGACGGCGTCGCCACGACGGGCCAGGGGCTCGTCGACGAGATCGCCAACCAGGGCAACGTCGCCCGCGCCGTGTTCGAGGACATGGGCCACGGGCTCGTGGCCGATTTCCGCCAGCGCGTGGACGAGGCGGCGGACCTCATCGGCTCGGCCTCCTCGACCGTCGCGGACGACCTCCTGTCCCGGTCCGGCGAGGTGCAGGAGCGCCTGCTCGCGGCCGGCGCCGAGCTCGCGGCGAGCTTCACGGAAGCCGGCGAGGACCTGCGCACGAAGGTCGACGGCGCCGTACACACGGGCACGGCCGAGCTCGGGGAGCGCGCCGACGCGCTCGCGAACCGGCTCGAGACGGTCGGCCGCCTCATCGACGAGACGGTCCGCGTCAAGGGCGGGCTCCTGCAGGACAACCTGGCCGGATTCGAGAACCGCCTCGGCACCGTGCTGGAGACGCAGGCCCGCGAGGTCACGGGCACGCTCGAGAGCGTCATCCTGCGCGTCTCCGGCGAGCTCTCCGAACGCCTGCACGTGGTCGGCCTCTCCTTCGACGAGAGCGGCCGCGAGGTCTCGGCCGCGCTCGCCCGCCAGACGGCGGAAAGCACGGACGCGCTCGCCGGCACCGGCAAGGACGTGGTCCTCGCCATCGCGTCGCAGAGCGCCAGGATCATCGACATCCTGTCGAAGACCGGCAAGACGCTCGCCGAGACCGCCGAGCTGGGCGGACGCGAGCTCGAGGCGACGCTGGGCGGCCGCCTGAAGACGCTCGAGGAGATGCTCGTCGGGCACGGCGGCAACCTCGTCGACCGCCTCTCCACGGAGGTCGGCACGCTGGCCGACACGATCACGGGCCGGCTCGAGGAGCTGCACGCCATCATCACGGTCGAGGCGGCGAGCGTGTCGGCCTCGATGGGCGACCATGTCCGCGGCACCCGCGAGATCCTGGACCTCAACCTGACGGCTCTCGAGAGCCGGGCGGCCGACCGGTCGGGCGAGCTCGCCCGCACCCTGGCCTCGCATCTCGACGCGCTCGACAGCCGCTCGCGCGAGATCGCCTCCCTGCTCGACGAGCGCCGGGCCGACCTCGACCGCACGCTCGGCGAGCGGACGCATGTCCTCGCCGAAAGCCTCCAGGCCCGCACGGTCGAGGCGGCCGAGACGATCGCCGACAAG
>JAEUAC010000259.1 GCA_019695455.1 Methylorubrum extorquens
GCGGGGGTCGCCCCATTCGGGATCGTTGGCCTTGCGGCTGTCCGGCGCGCCCGCATCGGCCCGGACGACGTCCCGCCAGGGCGGCGCGGGGTCGCCCGGCACGGCGGCGCCCATGAGGTGGCGCAGCTCGGCGGACCGGTCGTGGGCGCGCTCGCCCATGATGTGGACCACGCCCTCGCGACTCTTCTGCACGCGGCCTTCCACGAGGAGCAGCCGGGCGCTCATCACGGCCCGGCGGTGGCTCTCGAAGATGCGGGCCCAGAGGAGGATGTTAGCGATGCCGGTCTCGTCCTCCAGGGTGACGAAGATCGCGTTGCCCTTGCCCGGCCGCTGCCGCACGAGGACGATGCCGGCCGCCTTCACCCAGGCCCCGTCCCGCCTCGCGGCGAGATCCCGGCAGGCCACCACCCGCTCGGACGCGAAGCCCCGGCGCAGGAACGCCATCGGGTGCGACTTCAGGGACAGGCGGAGCGTCCGGTAGTCGAGCGCGACGTGCTCGCCGAGCGCCATGCCGGGCAGCGCCGCATCGTCCTCCGGCGCGAGCTCCCGCGCATCGGCCGCCGCGAAGAGCGGCAGCGGCGACGCGTCCGGCAGCCGCTGCACGGCCCAGGCCGCCTCCCGGCGATCGAGGCCGAGCGAGCGCATCGCGTCCGCCTCCGCGAGGCTCCGGACGGCCCGGATCGGGACCCGGCTCCGGGCCACGACGTCCTCGATCGTCCGAAAGGCCGCCGGGCCGCGCGCCTCCACGATCTGGCTGGCCCATTCCCTCGTCATGCCGTCGATCTGCCGGAAGCCGATCCGCAGCGCGAAGCCCTCGCCCTCCGGTTCGAGCGTGTTGTCGTAGGCGGAATGGTTCACGTCGGCCTCCCGGACCGCGACGCCGTGCTCGCGCGCGTCGCGGACGAGCTGGGCGGGCGCGTAGAAGCCCATCGGCTGCGAGTTCAGGAGCGCGCAGCAGAACACGGCCGGGTGGAAGCACTTGATCCAGGCCGAGACGTAGACGAGCTTGGCGAACGAGGCGGCGTGGCTTTCGGGGAAGCCGTAGGTGCCGAACCCCTTGATCTGGGCGAAGCAGCGCTCGGCGAAGCCCCGGTCGTAGCAGCGCGCCACCATGCGCTCGACCATCTTTGTCTCGAACCCGCCGATCGTGCCCACGTGCCGGAAGGTCGCCATGGCGCGCCGGAGCCCGTTCGCCTCCTCGGCCGTGAACTGGGCGGCCACCATGGCGAGCTTCATGGCCTGCTCCTGGAAGAGCGGCACGCCGAGCGTCCGCCCGAGGATCAGGGCGAGTTCGTTCGCCGGCCCGTGATCCGGCGCGGGCGAGGCGAGCACGACCGGCTCGAGCTTCTGCCGGCGTCGGAGATAGGGATGCACCATGTCGCCCTGGATGGGACCGGGCCGCACGATCGCGACCTGGATGGCGAGGTCGTAGAAGGTCTCCGGCTGCGTCCGCGGCAGCATGTTGATCTGCGCCCGGCTCTCCACCTGGAACACGCCGATCGAATCGCCCCGCGTCAGCATGCGGTAGACGGCGGGCTCGTGCGGGATGCCGGAGAGCTCGTGCTCCTCTCCCCGGTGCTCGCGCAGGAGTTCGAAGGCCTTGCGGATGCAGGTCAGCATGCCGAGCGCCAGCACGTCGACCTTCATCAGCCGGAGCGTGTCGATGTCGTCCTTGTCCCACTCGATGAAGGTGCGGTCCTTCATGGCGGCGTTGCCGATCGGCACGAAGTCGTCGAGCCGCTCGCGGGCCAGCACGAAGCCGCCGACATGCTGCGACAGGTGGCGCGGGAACCCGAGGAGGCGGATCGCGAGGTCGACGGCCCGGCGCACGGTCGGGTTGCCGGGATCGAGCCCCGCCTCCAGCACCTGGCTGTCCACGATGCCGCTGCCCCAGCTGCCCCATACGGTGCCCGCGAGCTTGGCGGTCACGTCCTCCGTCAGCCCCAGCACCTTGCCGACGTCCCGGATGGCGCTGCGGGGCCGGTAGCTGATGACGGTCGCGGCGATCCCGGCCCGCTCGCGCCCGTAGCGCTGGTAGATGTGCTGGATGACCTCCTCGCGCCGCTCGTGCTCGAAGTCGATGTCGATGTCGGGCGGCTCGTCCCGCTCCGTCGAGATGAAGCGCGCGAAGAGGAGGTCGTGCTCCGTCGGGTCCACGGCCGTGATGCCGAGGACGAAGCAGACGGCGGAGTTCGCCGCTGAGCCGCGCCCCTGGCACAGGATGCCCCTGTTCTCGGCGAAGCGGACGATGTCGTGGATGGTGAGGAAGTAGCGCGCGTAGTCGAGCTGCGCGATCAGGGCGAGTTCGTCCCGCAGCACGGCCTCGATCTTCGGCGGCACCGTGCCGCCGTAGCGGAAGGCGGCGCGGTGCCAGGTCAGGTTCTCGAGCCAGGCCTGGGGCGTCCAGCCGACGGGCACGGGCTCGTCCGGATAGGCGTATTTCAGCTGGCCGAGCGAGAACTGGACGCGCCCGAGGAGGTGCTGCGTCTCGGCGATCGCGTCCGGGGCGTCCGCGAACAGCCGGGCCATCTCGGAGGAGGCCTTCAGGTGGCGCTCGGCATTCGCCTCGAGGCGCCGGCCCGCCTCGTCGATCCGCACCCCGTCCCGGATGCAGGTCAGCACGTCCTGGAGGTCGCGCTGCCCCGGCTCGTCGTAGAGGACGTCGTTCGTGGCGAGGAGCGGCAGGCCGGCCGCCGTCGCGCAGGCCTTGAGGCGGGCGAGCCGTCGCCGGTCGTCGCCGCGCCTGTGCATGGCGGCGCCGAGCCAGGTCGCCCCCGGCGCGGCCTCGCGGACCCGCCGGAGAAGCCCGTCGTCCGGCACGCGATCCGGCGGCATGACGATGAGGAGGAGCCCGCCCGTGTCCGACAGGAGGTCGTCGAGGCCGAGCGTGCATTCGCCCTTCAGGGCGCGCGTCTTGCCGAGCGTGAGAAGGCGGCAGAGCCGACCCCACCCGGTCTTGTCCTGCGGGTAGGCCACGATGTCGGGGGCGCCGTCCGCGAAGACGAGCCGCGTCCCGACGGCCAGCGTGAAGGGAGGCTCCTCCGCCCTGCCGTCCTCCCGCAGCGCCTTGCGGCCGGCCTCGAGCGCCGCATAGGCCCGGACCACGCCGGCCACGCTGTTGCGATCCGCGATGCCGACCCCCGTATGGCCGAGCTCGAGGGCCCGCGCGACGAGGTCGGAGGGATGCGAGGCGCCGCGCAGGAAGGAGAAGTTGGTCGCCGCGACCAGTTCCGCGAAGGGAGGCGTCACGGGAACAGCCCGTGCATGAACCAGCGCGGATCGCGCCCGCCCCCGCCGTAGAGGCCGGCGCGGAAGACCCAGAACCGGCGGCCGTCCCGATCCTCCACGCGGTAGTAGTCGCGCGTCTCCGCTCCGTCC
>JAEUAC010000278.1 GCA_019695455.1 Methylorubrum extorquens
GCGGTGCCATGCCGCCGTCCGGGAGGTCGTGGCGTCGCTGCCCAGCCGTCGCTCCGTGCTGGTCCTCGGGTCGGGCCTCTGCCGCGACGTGCCGGTCGACCATCTGCTCGCGACCTTCGACGACGTCATCCTCGTCGACGCCGTCCATCTCCTGCCCGTGCGGCTGCGCTACGGTCGCCGGATCCGCCTCGCCGTCGCCGACCTGACCGGGATGGCGGCTTGGCTCGACGGGGAGGCCGAGGGGAGGGCCGAGCCGCTGGCGCCGTGGCACGACGATCCGCGCGTCGACCTCGTCATCTCGGCCAACGTGCTGTCCCAGCTTCCGCATGCCGTCGCGCGCCGCATCGACCGCGATCCGGTCGCGGCCGACCGGGTGGGGCCTGATCCCGGGCGGCGGATCGTGGCGGGGCATCTCGACGACCTCGCGCGGTTCCGGTGCCGGACGTGCCTCCTCTCCGACACGCGCTATCGCGAGGTGGACGTCGCGGGCCGCGCGCTGGCCGAATGGGACCTCCTGGAGGGCGTGACCCTGCCGCCGGCGGACCGGGCGTGGGACTGGACGGTCGCCCCGCGGGGCGAACTGGACCGGACGCTCGCCTTCGTCCATCGGGCGGGCGCCTGGCTGGACCTCGGCCGATCGGCGAAGGCCGACGTGGGCGCCTTCGGCGCGATGCCGCCCGCGGGCTCGGCCTGACGCGCGCCGCCGCGCACGCGACAAGCCGGGTCGCGCGCGTTACACGCGCCGCATGTCCGCCACGGTTCGTTTCGCGCCCTCTCCCACGGGGCTCATCCACATCGGCAATGCCCGCACGGCGCTCCTGAACGCGCTGCTCGCGCGCCGGCAGGGCGGCACCTTCGTGCTCCGGTTCGACGACACCGATGCCGAGCGCTCCCGGCGCGAGTACGCCGACCAGACGGAGGCGGACCTGCGATGGCTCGGAATCGAGCCGGACCGCGTCGTGCGGCAATCGGAGCGGTTGGCCCTCTACGAGGCGGTCGCCGAACGGCTGAAGGCCGAGGGGCGGCTCTACGCCTGCTACGAGACGGCGGAGGAGCTGGAGCGGCGGCGCCGGGTGCAGCTCGGACGCGGGCTGCCGCCCGTCTACGACCGAGCCGCGCTGGCGCTCTCGCCGGAGGATCGGGCGCGGCTCGAAGGGGAGGGGCGGCGGCCGCACTGGCGCTTCCGGCTCGACGCCCGGGTGGTCGCCTGGGAGGACGCCGTGCGCGGCCCGTCCCATGTGGATTGCGCGTCGCTGTCCGATCCGGTCCTCGTGCGCGAGGACGGATCCTACCTCTACACGCTGCCCTCCGTCGCCGACGACGTCGATCTCGGCATCACGCACGTCGTCCGGGGCGAGGACCACGTCACCAACACGGGCGTGCAGATCCAGCTCTTCGAGGCGCTGGGCGGGCCCGTGCCGGTCTTCGGCCACCACAACCTGCTCACCACGGCGAGCGGCGAGGGGCTGTCGAAGCGCTCGGGCTCCCTCTCGCTCCGCAGCCTCGCCGAGGACGGCATCGAGCCGATGGCGGTCGCGTGCCTCGCCGTGCTGGTCGGGTCGTCGGATTCCGTGCGGCCCCTGCCGGACCTGGACGCGCTGGCGGCGCTCGTCGACCTGTCCCACATCTCGCGCGGGCCGGCGCGGTTCGACGAGGCCGAGCTCGAGACCCTGAACGGCAAGGTGCTGCACGCGCTGCCTTTCGCCGAGGCCGAGCCGCGGCTCCGTGCGCTCGGGATCGAGGCGGACGAGGCGTTCTGGCTCGCCGTGCGCGGCAACCTCACGCGGCTGGCGGATGCGGTCCGCTGGCGGGGCATCGTCGAGGGGCCGCTGGTTCCGCGCATCGAGGACGAGGGCTTCGCGGCCGCGGCTTCGCGGCTCCTGCCGGAGGAGCCCTGGACCGGCGCGACCTGGGCGGCCTGGACGGCGGCCGTGAAGGCGGAGACCGGCCTCAAGGGCCGGGCGCTCTTCCTGCCGCTTCGCCTCGCCCTCACGGGCCTCGACCACGGGCCCGAACTGGCCGGGCTCCTGCCGCTGATCGGGCGGGAGAGGGCGTTGGGCCGCCTCGCCGGCGAGGTCGTCTGACCGCCTTCGGGCGCGCGGCTAGACCGCCATCCCGAACAGGTCGTGATCGTCGGCCCGGTTGATCTTCACCGTGACGATGTCGCCCTGGCGGAGCGGCCGGCGGGACGCGACGTGGACGGTGCCGTCGATCTCGGGCGCGTCGTATTTGGACCGGCCCCGCGCGACGGCCCCCGACGCGTCGTCGATGAGGATCGGGATGCGCTGCCCGACCTTGCGGGCGAGGCGCTTGCGGCTGATCTCGGCCTGCACGGCCATGAAGCGCTTGCGCCGCTGCTCCTTCACGACATCGGGCACGATGGGGCCGAGATCGTTCGCGGGCGCACCCCGGACCGGCTCGAACGCGAAGCAGCCGACCCGGTCGAGCTTCGCCTCGCGCAGCCAGTCGAGCAGCATCTCGAAATCCGCGTCCGTCTCGCCGGGGAAGCCGACGATGAAGGTCGACCGGATGGCGAGGTCGGGCGCGATTTCGCGCCAGCGGCGGATGCGCTCGAGCGTCTTCTCCCCGTGCGCCGGCCGCTTCATCGCCCGCAGGATCTCGGGCGAGGCGTGCTGGAAGGGGATGTCGAGATAGGGGAGGATCGCGCCGTCCCGCATCAGCGGGATCACGTCGTCGACGTGCGGGTACGGGTAGACGTAGTGGAGCCGGACCCAGATGCCGAGTTCGCCGAGCGCCTCGCAGAGGTCGAAGAAGCGGGCCTTCACGGCCCGCCCGCGCCAGTCGCTCTCGGCGTAGCGGACGTCGATCCCGTAGGCGCTCGTGTCCTGCGAGACGACGAGCAGTTCCTTCACGCCGGCGGCCGCGAGCTTCTCCGCCTCGCGCAGCACGTCGGCCGCCGGCCGGCTGACGAGGTCGCCGCGCAGCTTCGGAATGATGCAGAAGGAACAGCGGTGATTGCAGCCCTCCGAGATCTTCAGGTAGCTGAAGTGGCGCGGCGTGAGCTTCAGGCCCTGCGGCGGCACGAGGTCGAGGAACGGATCGTGCTTCGGCGGAACCGCCCGGTGCACGGCGTCCATGACGCTCTCGTATTGCTGCGGCCCCGTGATGGAGAGGACGTCGGGGAAGCGCTCGCGGATGCTGTCGGGCTCGGCGCCCATGCAGCCCGTGACGATCACGCGGCCGTTCTGGGCCATCGCCTCGCCGATGGCGCCGAGCGATTCGGCCTTGGCAGAATCGAGGAACCCGCACGTGTTCACGATGACCACGTCGGCCCCGTCGTGGCGCTTCGAGAGCTCGTAGCCCTCGGCGCGGAGCTTGGTGACGATCCGCTCGGAATCGACCAGCGCCTTGGGGCAGCCGAGCGACACGAACGAAATCCTGGGCGCCGGCTTGTCCGCCGCCTCTGCCGGTCCCTGCATCATCCTGTCCCGTCGTTCGACCGGTCCGGCACCACCGTGAGCGGGGTGTCGGACCGCCACTCCTCGGTGTCGTCGCCACGACCCGTCTCGCGCATCGCCATGAGGAAGCGGCCCGGCCGCTCGAGCGCGAAGAGCGGGGCATGCCACAAACCGGCCGGATAGAGAAATGGTGTGCCCGGCCGCATCCTGAAAGCCTCCGCCGCGGCGAGAGCCGGACGCCCGTCGGGACCCGCCGGCGCGACGACCGCCAGCGCGTCCTCTCCGTCGAGCGCCAGGAAGGCCTGGTCGCTGAAGGGGTGCCGCTCCCAGACGGCGATCGCGACGGGCCAGTCCGATCCGGCGAGGTCGTAGCGCGCGAGGATCGCCCGGCCGTCCCCCTCGATCGTCGCGAGATCCACCCGGCGGCCGCGCCCCTCGTTGACCGGCCGTCCCCCGCCGGGCGGCGCGGATCGGATCAGGCGCGTGCCGCCCGGCTCGAACGCGGTCGCCTCGATGGTGCGGGTCGTCGGCATGGCGTGATCCGGTCGCGATGGGGCCGGCATAGGCCGTCCTGGCCGGAGGACAAGGGCGGGCGGGCGCGCGACGGGAGCGGGGCGACCGGAAGGGCGCTGGCCCTCAAGCCCCATCCGTGCACATGTCGCACGCATGAACGGCACCACCATCTTGGTCCTGCTCGGGGCCGTCGCGATCGGTCTCGGGGGCGGCTACGCCATCGTCGAGGGCTGGCTGCCCTGGGAGCTCGCGCTCGCCGCGCTCCTGGCCGGGCTGGCCTACCTGATCTACCGCATCCGGGCGCAGGTCCGCGAGGTCGTGGCGACCCAGTCCCGGCGGCTCCGCCGCAAGAAGGCGCCGAGCTGACCGCAGCCCGAGAGGGGGAGCCTTTCGAGGGTCCCGGACCTCACCCGAGACGCGCCTCCAGGGCGGCCAGGGCCGCGACCGCGAAGGCGTCCATGTTGGCGGCGCGGTCCGTCGAGCGCGTCTCCAGGGTCTCGACGTGCCGGACCGGCCCGGCCAGCGCGATGCAGCTGTGTCCGGCCGCATCGCCGTAGCGGTTGCCGTCCGGCCCCGCCGCGCCCGTCTCGGCCAGGCCCCAGCTGGTGCCGAGCTGCTCCCTGACGCGGGCGGCGAGAAGTTCGGCGTAGGGCTCGGACGAGGACCTGAGCCCCGCCATGCGGTCCGCACCGATGCCCAGGAACGCCTCGCGGGCCCTGACCGTGTAGACGACGGCGCCGCCGATGAAGAAGCGCGAGGCGCCCGGCACGGCGAGCAGCGCGGCCGCGATCAGGCCGCCGGCCGAGGATTCCACGACGCCGACCGTCTCCCGGCGGGCGACGAGGCGCGCGGCGACGCGGCCTGCGATGGTGGCGAGTGCGGACATGGCGGGGCTGCGGGGACGCGTCAGGGCAGGAGGCGGAAGCGGCGGGCTCGGAACGGCTCGAGCGGGATGCCGGGGGACCGCCGGGCGAGGATGTCGGCCACGATCTGCCCGGTGATCGGGCCGGCCGCCAGCCCGACATGGCCGTGGCCGAAGGCGTGGACGATGTCGGGGCTGCGCGAGGCGGGGCCGAGCACGGGCAGGCCGTCCGGCGTCGAGGGACGGCAGCCCATCCAGCGGCTCGCGGCCGGCTGGCCGGCGAGGTCCGGCCAGGTCCGGCGGAGATGGCCGAGGAGGATGTCGGCCCGCCGCCAGTCGGGAGCGGCGTCCGGGTGGGCGAGCTCCACCTGTCCGGCGGCGCGGAGCCCGGCCCGGGTCGGCGTGTTCGCCATCTTGCCGTCGCTCGGCATCACGGGGCCGCGCGCGCCCGCGCTGCCGGCCGGCACGACGACGTGGTAGCCGCGTTCGGCCGCGAGGCTGACCCGGTCGCCCGCCTCCCGAGCGAGCGGCGCCGAGCGGATTCCGGCCGCGATGACGGCGCGGTCGCAGGCGATCGGGCCCGAATCGGTTCCGACCGCCCGCAGGCGTCCGTCCTCGATGGCGAAACCGAGAGCCCGCCCCGTGCCGAGCGTCGCGCCGAGCGTCGCGGCGTGGCCGGCGAGCGCGGCCACGTAGGCCCCGGGGTCCGGGCAATGCGCGCCGGCCGCGACGTGGACGCCGAACCGGTAGCGCGCCGCGAGAGCGGGCTCCCGCGCCCGCAAGGCCGCCTCGTCCAGCTCCTCCCAGGCCAGCCCGGACGCGCGGCGCAGCCGCCAGGCGAGAGCCTCGGCCTCGAACGCGCGCCGGTCGGGATAGGCGTAGAGTAGCCCCTCGCGTCGGACCATGTCGGCACAGTCCGCCTCGGCCGCGAGATCGGCATGCCGGTCGGGTGCGTCGGCGAGCAGCGTCGCGAGATTCCGCGCGGTCGTCTCGACCCGGGGGACCGTGGAGCCGGCGAGCACGAAGCGGAGCAGCCAGGGCGCGAGCGACGGCAGCGAGGACGGCCGGATCGTGAGCGGCCCGGACGCGTCGAGGAGGAAGCCCGGCACCTTCCGCCAGAGGCCCGGCATGGACATCGGCACGACGGAGGCCGGGCTGATCCAGGCGCCGTTGCCGAAGCTCGCCGCCTGCGCACCGCCCGGCGGGCCCGGATCGAGGATCGTCACGCGGCACCCGTCGCGCAGCAGCGCGATCGCGGTCGCGACGCCCACGATCCCGGCTCCGATCACGACGACATGGTGCTGCAAGCGCGGCCCTCCCTCGGGGGCGATCCTACAATCGGCGTCGCCGGGCCGCCATGCCGGGGCGTGACGGCGCGTCGCGGACCCGCTATGGGCCGGGCGTGCTTCCCTCCGTCGACGCCCTCGCCGACCTCCTCGCCGCCACAGGCCGCGGCGACCGAGCCGCGTTTCGGGCCCTGTACGAGCGGACGGCCGCGAAACTTCTCGGCGTGACGCTGCGTATCCTCAGGGATCGGGCGAGCGCGGAGGACGTCTTGCAGGACGTGTACCTGCGGGTCTGGCAGAATGCGGCGGGCTATTCGGTGGCGTCCGGCCGTCCCATGACCTGGATGATCACCATTGCCCGCAACCGCGCGATCGACGTCGTGCGGCAACGCCGGGACTCCGTCGCCTCGCAGGATTCGGAGGGCCGAGACCTGCTCGACGCCGTTCCCGACCCTCAGGACGAGGGCGCGGCCTTCGAGGCCGCCGACCGGCTCAGGCTCTGCCTGGACCGGCTCGATCCCGCGCATCGCGACTGCTTCCTGGATGCGTATCACCAGGGCTATTCGCGCGAGGAGCTCGCGATCCGCTACGATCGCCCGGTGAACACCATTAAGACCTGGCTTCATCGCAGCGCCGGGGCGCTCCGCACCTGCCTGGGCGACCGATGAGCGCCGCCGACCCGCATCCGCGGGACGCCGAGGCGCTCGACTACGTGCTGGGCGTCATGGGCCGCGACGAGCGGCGGGCCTTCGAGGACGACCTCGCGGCCGACGCGGCTCTCGCGGCCGCGACGGGCTGGTGGCAGGAGCGCCTCGCGCCGCTGTCGCTGGCGGTGCCGTCCGTCGAGCCGTCGCCCGCGCTGCGGGAGCGCATCGAGGCCGCCATCGCGGCGCGGGCGGCGCCGAACGTCGTGGACCTGTCCTCGCTCGAGATGCTGCGGCTGCGCCGGTCGCGCGGGCTCTGGCGCGCCGCGACGGTGGCCGCCGGCGCGCTCGCGGCCGCCCTCGCGATCTGGATCGCCGTGCCGCGCCCCGAGCGCATGACGGGCCTCGTCGCCGTCGTGAACCGCACCGGCGACCTGCCGGCCCTGATCGTCCGGGTCGATCCGGTGGGCCGCATGGTCCAGGTCCGCAGCGTGGCGTCGGAGACGCCGAGCGGGCACAGCCTCGAGCTGTGGGCGGTCGCCGCCGGCGGACGGCCGCGATCGCTCGGCGTCCTGCCGCGCGAGGGGCTGGTCCGCATGCCGATGCCGGCCGGCCGGGACGGGCTGACGGACGGCGTGACGCTCGCCGTGTCCGTGGAACCGCCCGCCGGGTCCCCGACGGGGGCGCCCACGGGGCCCGTCGTCTATTCGGGCAAGCTCGTCCCCGACATGCCGTGACGCCGCGGCGGGCCGCCTCGGCCCGCGACCGCGTCCTCGCCCGAAACGAAAAAGGCCGCCCCGAGGGCGGCCTTTCGTCTCTGCCGGATGGGTCGGATCAGGGCATCTCGACCTTGTCGATGACGTGGATCACGCCGTTCGACTGCTTCACGTTGGCGATGGTGATGCGGGCCGTGTTGCCCTTGTTGTCGGCCACGTAGAGCCGGTTGCCCTTGGCGATCACGGCGAGCGAGGAGCCTTCCGCCGTCTTGAGCTCGGCCTGGCCGCCGGCCTTCTTGGCGAGCGCCATCAGCTGCGCGGAGGAGTAGTCGCCCGGGACGACGTGGTAGGTCAGGATCTTGGTCAGCGTCGCCTTGTTCTCGGGCTTGACGAGGGTCTCGACCGTGCCGGCCGGGAGCTTGGCGAAGGCGGCGTTGGTCGGCGCGAACACCGTGAACGGGCCGGGGCCCGACAGCGTGTCGACGAGTCCGGCGGCCTTGACGGCCGCGACGAGCGTCGTGTGATCCTTCGAATTGACCGCGTTCTCGACGATCGTCTTGTTCTCGAACATCGGCGCGCCGCCGACGCGCGGATTGGCGAGCGCGGTGCCCGCGAAACCGATCGCGAGGACCGAGGCGGCCGCGAAGGCCTTCAAGGACGTGCCCTGCATGGTGTTCTCCCTTGTGCGAATCTGCGCACGGGGGACATACGGGGGGCTGCGACGGAAAGTTTCGGAACCGTTGCCAGCCCGGCTCGCGTGACAGGCGGCGTCGCCCGCACTAGAACGCCGCCACACCGGCAACACGGAACCGACATGCGCGCGCGCATCATCGTGACGTTGAAGAATGGCGTCCTCGACCCCCAGGGCAAGGCGATCGGGGGGGCGCTCGCCTCGCTCGGCCTCGACGGGGTCGACGGGGTGCGGCAGGGCAAGGTCTTCGACGTCGACCTCGCGACCTCCGACGAGGGCGAGGCCCGCGCGGTGCTCGGCATCGCCTGCGAGAAGCTGCTCGCGAACACCGTGATCGAGAACTACCGGATCGAACTCGAGGCGGGGGCGGCCGGGGGCGACGCGTCCGATGCCGAGATGCCGGCGGAAGGGCATCCGTGATGAAGGCCGCGATCGTCGTCTTCCCGGGCTCGAACCGCGACGGCGACGTCGCGCGGGCGCTGCGCGCCTCGGGCGCCGCGGTCGAGACCGTGTGGCACGCCGAGGCGGCCCTGCCGGACGGGACGGACCTCGCGGTCCTGCCGGGCGGGTTCTCCTACGGCGACTATCTGCGCTGCGGCGCCATCGCGGCGCGCGCCCCGGCCATGGACGCGGTGCGCCGTCACGCGGCGCGCGGCGGGCTGGTCCTCGGCATCTGCAACGGCTTCCAGATCCTGTGCGAATCCGGGCTCCTGCCGGGCATCCTCATGCGGAACGCGAACCTGCGCTTCATCTGCCACCGGCAGAAGGTGCGGGTGGAGCGGGCCGACACGGCCTTCACGCGCGGCTACGCGGACGGGCAGGCGATCGACATCTGCGTCGCCCACGGCGAGGGCAACTACACGACCGATCCCACGACGCTCGCGCGCCTCGAAGGCGACGGCCGGGTGGCCTTCCGCTATTGCGACGCGGACGGGGCCGTGACGACCGATGCCAACCGCAACGGGTCCATGAACGCGATCGCGGGGATCTATTCCGAGAACCGGAACGTACTCGGCCTCATGCCGCATCCCGAGAACTTCGTGGACCCGCTCGTCGGCGGCACGGACGGCCGGGCGATGTTCGACGGCCTCGCGCAGGCCGCCTGACGCTCAGCGCTTCCCGACGGTCCGGCGCGCGCGGAACTCGCCGCTCGGCGGACGGTCCGATCCGCCCTCCGCCTCCGACGCGCCCCGAAAGCTTCGGCGGAACTCGTCCCGGCGCTCGTGGATGGAGGCGATGATCGGCCCCATGGCGATGCCGATGTCGACCAGCACGGCCTCCGAGAGCTGGAGGCTCGCCTCGACGGTCTCCGGCACGGCGTCCGTCACGCCGAGCCGGTAGAGCTCGCGCGCGTGGCGCGCGTCGCGGGCGCGCGCCACGATGGTGAGGTCCGGCCGGATCTGGCGCGCCACCTCGACCAGGGCCTGGCTCGCCGCCGGCGAATCGAGCGTGACGACGAGCGCGCGGGCCTGCTCGATGCCGCAGGCGCGCAGGAAGGCGGCGACCGAGGAATCCCCGTAATAGACCGGCTGGCCGCCGCCGCGCTGGGCGACCACGAGCGCCGGGTTGGAATCCATGGCGAGGAACGGGACGCCGTGGCGCCCGAGCATGTCGCCGACGAGCTGCCCGACCCGACCGTAGCCCGCCACCAGGACCCGGTCCGGCTCGGCGATCGGGTCGGGCAGGGCGACGGCAGGCGAGGCCGCCGCGATCCGGCGGCTGGCGCCGCGCGCGAGCCGGGCGAGGATCGGAATCATGACCATGGTGGCGGTCGTCACGACGAAGATGGCCTGTCCCGTGTCGTAGGCGACGAGCTTGGCCGCGACGGCCGCCCCGATCAGCACGAAGGCGAACTCCCCACCGGGACCGAGGAGGAGCCCCGTCTCGAGCCCGATCCGCTTCGGCAGCCCGAAGGCGCGCGCGAGGCCCAGGATGACGGCGGCCTTGATGACGACCACCCCGCTCGCGACCGCCAGGATGACGAGCGGATCGCGGGCGAGCGCGCCCACGTCGAGCGCCATGCCGACGGAGACGAAGAACACGCCGAGCAGCAGCCCCTTGAACGGCTCGACCGTCGCCTCGATGGCGCGGCGGTACTCGGTCTCGGCGAGGAGGAGACCGGCCACGAAGGCGCCGAGCGCCATGGACAGCCCGCTCGAGGCCGCCAGGAGCGCCGCCGTGATGACCATCAGGAACGAGGCCGCCATGAACAGCTCGGGGCTGCCCGTCTGGGCGACGAGGCCGAAGAGCGGGCGCATCAGGAGGCGGCCCGCGACGACGATGACGAGCAGCGCGATGGCGGCCTGCACGAGCGAGACGAACAGGCCGGCGAGCACGCCCCCGCCGCTGTCCGACGAGGCCGCGATCATGAAGAGGACGGGCGCGACCGCGAGATCCTGGAAGAGGAGGATGGAGAACGAGGTGCGGCCCGTCGCCGAGTTCAGCCGCTTCTGTCCGGCGAGGATCGGCACCACGATGGCCGTGGACGAGAGCGCGAGCGCCAGCGCCGAGAGCACCGCCTCCGTGCGGCTGAGTCCGATCGCGAGCCCGGCCGCCGCCAGGACGGCCGACGAGAGCGCGACCTGCGCGGCGCCCAGCCCGAAGACGAGCCGGCGCAGGATGCGCAGCCGCTCCCAGGTGAGCTCGAGCCCGATGGTGAACAGGAGGAACACGACGCCGAGTTCGGCGAGATGCGCGACCTCGCTCCGGTTGGTGATCGTGAAGGCGGAGAGCCAGGGATGGTCGGCCGCGAGCCGTCCGAGGCCGTAGGGGCCGAGCAGCGCGCCCGCGCCGATGAAGCCGAGAACCGGGCTGATCCGCAGGCGGGCGGCGAGCGGCACGACCACGCCGGCCGTGCCGAGGAACAGCATGACCTCCTTGTAGGATCCGATATCCGCCGCAGCCGCCACGTGTACCGCTTCTCCCGACTCGCCCGCAGGACGATAGACGCGCAAGGGCGCCCGGCGCGACCGTCTTGTGAGCGGCTTCGTCCCTGCTAGAACGCCCGGGAAGAGGAGAACCGATGCGCTTCGCCGGAACGGACAGCTACGTCGCGACGGAAGACCTGAACGTCGCCGTCAACGCCGCCATCGTGCTGGAGCGTCCGCTCCTCGTGAAGGGCGAGCCCGGCACGGGCAAGACGGTGCTGGCGGAGGAGATCGCGCGGGCCGTCGGCGCGCCGCTGCTCACCTGGCACGTGAAGTCGACCACCAAGGCGCAACAGGGCCTCTACGAGTACGACGCCGTCTCCCGCCTCCGGGATTCGCAACTGGGCGACCCGCGCGTCAGCGACATCCGCCACTACATCCGGCGCGGCAAGCTCTGGGAGGCCTTCGCGGCCGAGGCCCGGCCCGTGCTCCTGATCGACGAGATCGACAAGGCCGACATCGAGTTCCCGAACGACCTCCTCCTCGAGATCGACCGGATGGAGTTCCACGTCTACGAGACGGGCGAGACGGTGAAGGCCGAACGCCGGCCCATCGTCATCATCACGTCCAACAACGAGAAGGAGCTGCCCGACGCGTTCCTGCGACGCTGCTTCTTCCACTACATCCGCTTCCCCGATCCCGACACGATGGCCCGCATCGTCGAGGTCCATTACCCGGGGATCAAGCGCCGGCTGATCGAGGAGGCCCTGCGGCTGTTCTTCGAGGTCCGCGAGGTGCCGGGGCTGAAGAAGAAGCCCTCGACCTCGGAGCTGCTGGATTGGCTCAAGCTCCTGATGAGCGAGGACATCGGACCGGATCAGCTGCGCGAGCGCGATCCCCGCAAGCTCATCCCGCCGCTGCACGGCGCGCTCCTCAAGAACGAGCAGGACGTCACGCTGTTCGAGCGCCTCGCCTTCATGACGCGGCGCGAATCCCGCTGAGAGCGGGGCCCGGAGCGGATCCGGGCCCCGGTCGGGTTCAGCACTCGGTCTTGGTCTTGGTGACGCGGTCGCCGTCCTCGTTCGTCTTCGTGACCGACTTCGTGTCGCAGCCGACGCTGCCGGTCGACTCGACCTTCTTCGTCACCGTCGTGCCGTCGATCCCGTCGCGCTTGACGACCGTCGTCTCGCTCGCAGGCGCCTCGCGCGTGATGACCGTCGTCGACTGGGCGTAAGCTGCACCGGCGAAGGCGATGGCGGCGATGGACAGGGCCAGAGACTTCATGATGGTTCTCCCTTGACTGACTGGAGCCGCTAACGCGGTCTCGTCCGCGTCGTTCCGCCTCAGGCCGGCGGGTCTCCAGGGAGAGGCATCCGCGCCGTCGGAGCGGGGTCGTCCCCGTTCCGTCCAGGCGCTCCCGTCGCAAGGCTCAGAAGCGCATGCCCATGCCGGGGCGGCCGTTCTGCATGATGGGGCGGGCGGCGCGCGGGTCGTCCTCGAGCTCCATGGCGCCGCTGCCCGGGCGCGTGTCGATCCGGTCCCGGTAGCTGCCGGAGCTGCTCGTCGCCGTGCCGGGTCGCACGGTCACGTCGGAGCCGTCCTCCTTGGCGCGGCGTTGGGCGCGGGGCTTGCGGGTGGTCGTCGGCTCCGCCTTGGGGCGCGGCTCGGAGGCGGACGGCGGCGGCGGCATGGTGCCCGGCGCCATCACGCCCTGGGCGAGGGCGGGCGCGGCCAGCAGGGAGGCGGCCAGGAGAGACATCGCGGGCAGTCGCATCGAACATCCTCGGCCGCACCGGCGCGGCCCGTCACGATTCGTTTAGCAGAGGAACGGGGGCCGTTCCGAGGCCGTTCGGGCCCGGACATGGCAACCCTCCGCTTCGTTCTCGGCGACCAGTTGCATCGCCGCGTCTCCTCGCTCGTCGACCTCGATCCGGACGTTGACACCGTGCTGATGGTCGAGGTCGCCGCCGAGGCGACCTATGTCCGCCACCACAAGCAGAAGATCGCCTTCCTGTTCTCGGCCATGCGCCACTTCGCGGCCGAGCTCAGGGAGGAGGGCATCCGGGTCGATTACGTCCAGCTGGACGACCCGGGCAATACCGGCTCGTTCGACGGAGAGCTGGAGCGAGCGGTGGCGCGGCTCCGGCCCGACCGCGTCGTCGTGACGGAGCCCGGCGAGTGGCGCGTGGCGGAATCGATGGCGACGTGGCGCGACCGGCTCGGCCTGCCGGTCGAGATCCGCGACGACAACCGCTTCCTGTGCTCGCGCGCCGAATTCGCCCGCTGGTCCGACGGCAAGTCCGCGTACCGAATGGAGGATTTCTACCGCGAGATGCGGCGGCGCACGGGCTACCTGATGGACGCGGGCAGCCCCGAAGGCGGCCGCTGGAACTTCGACCGGGAGAACCGGAAGCCGCTGCCGGCGCGTCTCGACCCGCCGGACCCGCCGCGCTTCGATCCGGACGCGATCACGCGCGAGGTCCTGGAGTTGGTGGAAGCGCGCTTCGGCGGCCATTTCGGCACCCTCGACGGGTTTCGCTGGGCCGTCACGCGGCACAATGCCCTGCGGGCGCTCGCGCATTTCGCCGACCACCGGCTCGGCCTCTACGGCGACTACCAGGACGCGATGCGGCAGGGCGCGGACTTCCTCTACCACTCGGTCCTGTCGCCCTACATCAACGCGGGCCTGCTCACGCCGGACGAGGTCGCCGAGACGGCGATCCGGGCCTATCGCGAGGGATCGGCCCCGCTCAACGCGGTCGAGGGCTTCGTCCGCCAGCTCATCGGCTGGCGGGAATACGTCCGCGGCGTCTACTGGGCGCGCATGCCCGAATTCGCGCGGTCGAACGCCCTCGAGGCGCACCGGCCGCTGCCGTGGTTCTACTGGTCCGGCGAGACGGACATGTACTGCCTGGCGGAGGCGATCCGCGGCACGGCCCAGCATGCCTGGGCGCATCACATCCAGCGCCTGATGGTCACGGGGAACTTCGCGCTCCTCGCCGGCCTGAAGCCGGCCGAGGTGGAGGAATGGTACCTCGTCGTCTACGCCGACGCCTACGAATGGGTGGAGCTGCCCAACGTTCACGGCATGATCCTCTACGCCGACGGTGGCCTTCTCGGATCGAAGCCCTACGCGTCCTCCGGCGCCTACATCGACCGCATGTCGGATTATTGCGGCCGGTGTCGCTACGACGTGAAGCAGCGGACCGGGCCCGACGCCTGCCCCTTCAACGCGCTCTACTGGCACTTCATCATGCGCAACGAGGACCGGCTGCGCGGCAACCACCGCATGCGCATGCCCTACGGCACCCTGGACAAGATGAAGCCTGCGCGGAGGGAGGAGCTTCGGGCGAGCGCGGAGGCGTTCCTGGCCTCGCCCGCCATGTCGCCGGATCCCGCCTCCGCCGCGAGGCCGGCCCGGCAGCCCCGCCTCCTGTGAGGGCGTCGGGGAGCGGCACCACGTCGTTCTTGTTTTCGCCGCGACCGGCCCCTAGTTTGCGCCCAACAACGCGGGAACAGCGTCCTTCGGGCGCGCACAGGAGAGAACGCCATGGGTGGCGCGAGCATCTGGCACTGGGTCGTCGTGGGCGGGATCGTCCTGCTGCTCTTCGGGCGCGGCAAGATTTCCGAGATGATGGGCGACGTCGCCAAGGGCATCAAGGCGTTCAAGAAGGGCATGTCGGACGACGAGACGCCGGCCGCGACGCCCGTCACGCCGGTCGCCTCGAACCCGAACGATCCGCTGCGCACGCTGGAGCACCGGAACCCGCAGCCGGCGGCGCCGGCGTCGACGCTGGCCGACCGCAAGCTCGGCTGAGGCCCGCCTCTTTCACGTAATCGCGCCGGGCCCGGGCCCCGCGCGCCGGGCCTGTCCGCATGTTCGACATGAGCTGGGGCGAGATCATGGTGATCGGGGGAGTCGCCCTGATCGTCATCGGCCCCAAGGATCTTCCGAAAGCCTTGCGCACCGTCGGACAGATGACGACCAAGGTGCGCCGCCTCGCGTCCGAGTTCCAGTCGCAGTTCAGCGAGGCGATGCGGGAGGCGGAGCTCGAGGACGTGCGCAAGGAGATGGAGGGGCTGAACCGATCGGTCGCCTCCGCCACCTCGACCGCGTTCAACCCGATCCAGACCATCCGAGACGAGATCAAGGGCGCCGTGGACGCGAAACCCGTGACGGCGACGTCGGCCGAGAGCTACGTGCCCCTGGAGCCCGCCGTGTCGATCGACCCGCCGCTGCCGCCGCCTGTCGAGGCGCCGGTCGTGGAGGAGGTCGGTCCCGTGCCCCAGATCGAGCCCGCCACGCCCGTCCTGCCCGCCCACGGACCCACGCCGTCGCCCGCGAACGACGTACCGACCG
>JAEUAC010000131.1 GCA_019695455.1 Methylorubrum extorquens
ACGAAGACCATGATCTTCGACTGCGCCCACATCGTCTCCTACGTGTCGCAGTTCATGCAGCTCGAGCCGGGCGACGTCATCACGACCGGCACGCCCCCGGGCGTCGGGCTCGGCATGAAGCCGCCGCGCTTCCTCAAGGGCGGCGAGGTCGTGACGCTCGGCATCGAGGGCCTCGGCGAGCAGAAGCAGCACTTCAAGGCCTACGCGGCGTGACGGACCTCCTCTTCCGGGAGGATGCCTACCGGCGGGAGTGCGACGCTCGCGTCGTCGCGATCGCGCCGGACGGCGGCATCGTGCTCGACCGCACGGTGCTCTACGCGCAGGGCGGCGGGCAGCCGGGCGACGGCGGGCGGATCGTGCGGGCGGACGGGACGGTCGTCCCGGTCGCGAACACGGTCTACGCCGCCGACAAGGCGACCGTCGTCCACGTTCCGGGCGAGGGCGCCTCGGCGCCCTCCGTCGGCGAGGCCGTCCGGGTTGAGCTCGACTGGGATCGCCGGCTGCCGCGCATGCGCGTGCATACGGCGCTCCACCTCCTCAGCGTGGTGCTGCCCTATCCGGTCACGGGCGGATCGATCGGCGACGGCGAGGGGCGGCTCGATTTCGACCTGCAGGATTCCGGCCTCGACAAGCAGGACCTCACGGCGAAGCTGCAGGCGCTCGTCGACCGCGACGCGGCCGTGACGGAGCGCTGGATCACCGACGCGGAGCTCGACGCCAATCCGGGCCTCGTGAAGACCATGTCCGTGAAGCCGCCGCGCGGCTCGGGCCGCGTGCGGCTGGTCGCCATCGAGGGCATCGACCTCCAGCCCTGCGGCGGCACGCATGTGCGCCGGACGGGCGAGATCGGGGCGGTCGCGGTCACGGAGATCGAGAAGAAGGGCAAGCAGAACCGGCGGGTGCGCATCCGGCTCGGATGAGGATGGGATCGTGAGTGTCGCCCGGACGGAGCGCCTGAAACTGACGGCCGGCCTTCTGAACACGCTGGCCGGTTTCTCGATCACGGCAGGCGGTCTCGCGCCCTTGATCGCCGTATCCTACGGCATCGGGGCGGCGCCGACGCTCACGCCCTTCCTCCTGTGCCTCGTTGGGCTTATCTGGTTGTCGATCGGCGCCGGGCTGCATCTCGCGGCGCGACTGATCCTCGGAGGCCTAGATCGATGAACGCGAGCCTCTTCGTGGCCTTGTTCGTGGCGCCGCTCGGCGTCCTGGCCGTCGGCCTCGGCCTCGCGGCCTGGTCGCGCTACGCGGATCGCTGAGGCATGAACCCGATCCTCGTCCTCTCGCCCGCCGAACTCGCCGCCCGCCTCGACGACCCGACCATCGTCGTCCTTGACGGCTCCTACTACCTGCCCGCCATGGGACGGAACGCCGAGGCCGAGTACGGCGCGTCCCGCATCCCCGGCGCGCTCCGGTTCGACATCGACGCCGTGAAGGACAAGGCGAACCCGCTGCCGCACATGCTGCCCTCGCCCGAGGCGTTCGCCGAGGCGGCGGGAGCGCTCGGGATCGACGAGGAGACGCTGGTCGTCGCCTATGACGGGCATGGCCTGTTCTCGGCGCCGCGCGTCGCCTGGACGTTCCGCACCTTCGGGTCGCGGCAGGTCGCGGTGCTCGACGGGGGGCTGCCGGCCTGGATCGCGGAGGGGCGGCCGGTCGAGACCGGCGCGCCGCGCCGTCCCGTGCCAACGACCTTCCGGCCGCGCTTCGATGCGGCCGCTGTCGCCTCCCGGGACGATGTCCGGACCGCGCTGGAGAGCGGGTCGGCGCAGCTCGTCGATGCCCGCTCCGCGTCGCGCTTCGCGGGCGAGGAGCCGGAGCCGCGTCCGGGCACCCGCTCCGGGCACATGCCGGGCGCCCGGAACCTCCATTACGGCGCGGTCGCCCCCGGTGGCCGCCTCGCCGACGCCGACACGATCCGGACCGCCATGGACGGGGCCGGCATCGAGGCCGGCCGGCCGATCGTCACGACTTGCGGGTCGGGCGTGACGGCCGCGATCCTGTCGCTCGCCTTCGAGAGGGCGGGCCGGCCCGCCCGGGCGCTCTACGACGGCTCCTGGTCGGAATGGGGCGCCGACCCTTCCCTGCCGCTCGCCACGGGGCGCTGAGCGCCCTCAGGCGGCCTTCGCGCCGCCGGCCATGACCTCGTCGCGGAGCGCGCGGCGCAGCACCTTGCCGACATTGGTCTTCGGCAGCGCGGTCCGGAAGGCGATGCGGCGCGGCCGCTTGTAGCCGGTCAGCCTGTCGCGGCACCAGGCCGAGACCTCCGCCTCCGTCAGCGTCGGGTCGGCCGGGACCACGAAGGCCGCGACCGTCTCGCCCGAGGCCGGATCCGGCAGGCCGATCACGGCGACCTCGGCGACCTTGGGATGGGAGGCGATCACGTCCTCGACCTCGTTCGGGTAGACGTTGAACCCCGAGACGAGGACCATGTCCTTCATCCGGTCGACGATGCGGAGCGCGCCGTCCGGGTTCATGACCGCGACGTCGCCCGTGCGGAAGAAGCCGTCGGGCGTCATGGCGGCCTCCGTCTCCTCCGGCTTGCGCCAGTAGCCCCGCATGACCTGCGGCCCGCGCACGCAGAGCTCGCCCGGCTCGCCGGCCGCGACAGGCCGGCCCGCGTCGTCGCGGATCGAGATCTCCGTCGAGGGCACCGGGTAGCCGATCGTGCCGGAGAAGGCCGCGAGGTCGAGCCGGTTGACGGACACGACCGGCGAGGTCTCCGAAAGGCCGTAGCCCTCGATGATCGGGCGGCCCGTCGCGGCCTTCCAGGCCTCGGCCACGGCCGCCTGCGTGGCCATGCCGCCCGAGACGCAGAAGACGAGCCGCGAGACGTCGACCGCCTCGAAGCCGGGCTGGCGCACGAGCGCGTTGTAGAGCGTGTTCACGCCCGAGATGCACGTGAAGGGCCGGCTCTTCAGGAGTTTCACGAAGCCCGGCAGATCGCGCGGGTTCGCGACCAGGAGCAGGCACGCCCCGAGCCGCACCATGACGAGGCAGCAGGCCGTGAGCGCGAAGATGTGGTAGAGCGGCAGCGCCGTCACCATGACGTGCTGGTCGTCGCCGAGCCCGGGCCGCATCCAGGTCTCGCATTGCGCGACGTTCGCGGCGACGTTCCGGTGCGTGAGGACCGCGCCCTTGGCCGTGCCGGTCGTGCCCCCCGTGTATTGCAGGAAGGCAACGTCCTCGGGGTCGATCCGGACATCCGCGAACGGTCGGCCCCGGCCCTGCGCCAGGACGGACGAGAAGGCCAGATGGCCGGGCAGCGAGAAGGCCGGCACCGCCTTCTTGACGTAGCGGGAGACGAGGTCGACCAGCTTGCCCTTCAGCCCGAGCAGGTCCCCGGGCTTCACGACGACGATCCGCCGGAGCGTCAGGTGTGGCAGGGCCGCCTCGACCGTGTGGGCGAAGTTCTCCAGCACGAAGAGCGTCGTCGCGCCCGAATCCACGATCTGGCCGGTCAGTTCGCGCGGCGTGTAGAGCGGATTGACGTTCACGACCGTGGCGCCGGCCATGAGGGTGCCGAAGAGGATGGCCGGGTAGGCCATGACGTTCGGCAGCATGATGGCGACGCGCTCGCCCCGTCCGGTGCCGCAATCCTGCAGCCAGGACGCGACGGACGCCGCGTCGCGGGCGAGTTCGCCGTAGGTGAGCCGGACGCCGAAGCTCTCGGCCGCCGGCCGCTCGGGATAGCGGGCCACGCTCTCCCGGAAGATGTCGACCAGCGTGCCGAGACCCGCGACGTCGATCTCGCGCGGCACGCCCGGCGGATAGGCTGCGAGCCAGGGCCGGGCGGCGGCGGGATCGGGACCTTCGGCCGGCTCTCGGGCGTCTCGGGCTGACACGGGCGTTTCCTCGGGCGGGGCGGTCTGGGCCGCCTCTCGCCGCCATCCTTTCAGCCGATCGCGCCTGCGGCAAGCCGGCCGGCTGTCCACGCCCGCCGTCGGTCGCGATCCGGCCGCCCGAGCGGTCCTAGAAGAGGTTGAACTTGTAGTTCAGGCCGGCCCTGGCCAGCACGCCGGAGGTCTCGATGCGGGCGACGGAGCTGACGCCCGGGACCGTCGTCACGAGGCGCGTGCGGCCGAGGTCGTAATGCAGCGCCTCGGCCCGGATCGTGACCTGGTCGGCGAGGCCGTACTCGATGCCGCCGCCGGCCGCGAAGCCGGGCTCGATGCGGCTGCGGGTCGTCGTGGCCGTGAAGGCGCCGGCCGTGAGCACCGAGCGCGTCGCGACGTCGCCGTAGGCGAAGCCTCCGGTCGCGTAGACGAGGAAGCGGTCGGCCGCGATGCCGAACCGCGCCCGCACGGTGCCGAGGAAGGCGAGGTCCTGGCTGGCCGCGAGGCCGGCCTGCGCCACGCTCGCGCCCGCATCCGCGTATTGCGCGTCGAGTTCCAGGCCGCCGACGAGGCGCCCGACCTGGATCGTCGTGCCGACCTGGCCGCCGCCCGAGAACCCGTCCCGGCCGCGCGCCAGGATCGGCACGCCCGGACAGATCGCGGGCCCGAGGCAGGCGAGGGCGGGGGCGCCCGTCGAGACCGCGGCGCCCGCGTTCACGCCGACATGCGTGCCGGCCCAGCCATAGAGGGGAACGAAAGGCAGGCCGTCGTCGGCCATGCGGCCGGCCGTCAGGTCGGCGGCCGTCGCGAGCCCCGCCGTGGCGGCGAGCACGGCGGCGGATGCGGCGAGCCGCAGGATGGACGGACGGGCGAGCATCCCCGGACCGTCGTTTACGAAGGTTAACGAAAGGTTAACGCCACGGCGTCCGTGGTCGGCTGTCGCGACTTGATCACAGCTGGTCTCGTTCGGCCCTTCGCGATCGCGGCCGGGACGGGCCCGGCCGCATCGCGCAGCATGCGGCCGGTTCCGCCGCGACGGTCTAGCGAAGCTCGCCGCAGAAGCGCTGGATGCGCCGGCAGGCTTCCTCGAGCGCCTCGTTCGAGGTCGCGTAGGAGATGCGGAGGTTCGGGCCGAGGCCGAAGGCCGAGCCGTGCACGGCGGCCACGGCCTCCTGGTCGAGGAGCTCGGACACGAAGTCCTCGTCCGTCTCGATCCGCTTGCCGGACTTCGCCGTCTTGCCGATCGCGTCCGCGCAGGACGGATAGACGTAGAACGCGCCCTCCGGCTTCGGGCATTTCAGGCCCGTCGCCTGGTTCAGCATGGAGACGACGAGGTCGCGCCGCTCCTCGAAGGCCTTGCGGAAGCGCGGCAGGTGCTCCTGCGTGCCGTCCAGCGCCTCGACGGCCGCCCATTGCGAGATGGAGGAGGTCGCCGAGGTCTGCTGGCCCTGCACGAAGTCCATGGCCTTGATCAGGTGCTCCGGCCCGGCCGCGTAGCCGATCCGCCAGCCCGTCATGGCGTAGCTCTTCGACACGCCGTTCATGGTGAGCGTGCGCTCGTAGAGCGCGGGCTCCACCTGGGCCGGCGTGACGAAGGTGAAGTCGCCGTAGACGAGGTGCTCGTACATGTCGTCCGTGAGCACCCAGACGTGCGGGTGCCGCAGCAGCACGTCCGTCAGCTTCTTCATCTCGTCCCACGTGTAGGCGGCGCCGGACGGGTTGGAGGGCGAGTTCAGGATGAGCCACTTCGTCTTCGGCGTGATGGCGCGCTCGAGATCCTCCGGCTGGAGCTTGAAGTCGTGCTCCATCGTGGCCGAGACGATCACGGGCGTGCCCGAGCAGAGCCCCACCATCTCGGGATAGGACACCCAGTAGGGCGCCACGCAGATCACCTCGTCGCCGGGGTTCAGGGTGGCCATGAGGGCGTTGAAGATGACGTGCTTGCCGCCGGTGCCGACGATCACCTGCGACGGCTTGTAGTCGAGGTGGTTCTCCCGCTTGAACTTGCGGGCGACGGCCGAGCGCAGCTCCGGGATGCCGGAGACGGCCGTGTACTTCGTCTCGCCGCGCCGGATGGCGTCGATGGCCGCGTTCTTGATGTTGTCCGGCGTGTCGAAATCCGGCTCGCCGACGGAGAGCGAGATCACGTCCCGGCCCTTCGCCTTCAGGTCGCGCGCCTTCTGCGTCATGACGATGGTCGCGGACGGCTTCACGCGTGACAGGATGTCGGCCAGGAAGGCCATCGGAACGTCTCCGGTGGGGCTAAAAAAGCGGCCGGACCCTAGGCGTCGGGTCCGGCTTGGGCAAGACGAAACCCGTGATGCCGGCGATCACGCCCCGTCATGGGCGGGGAAGGCCCAGCGCCCGCGCGGTCTCCGCATCGGCCGGATAGAAGGCCTCGATGGCCAGTTCGGAGAGCGTCACGTCGAGCGGCGTC
>JAEUAC010000369.1 GCA_019695455.1 Methylorubrum extorquens
GACGCCCTCCATGACGGTGATCTCGCCCTCGCCCTCGTCCCGTCCGCCGGAGAGGACGACGCCCGTGCGGGCGACGAAGCGCTCGAGATCCGCCGGATCGCCGCGCAGCAGGAGCACGTCGTCGGCCGCGAGCCGGAACTCGCCGACCGCCGGATAGCGCCGGAAGCGCTCGCGCACGATGGTGGCCACCTGCACGTCGCCCTCGCCCAGCGCCTCCAGGGCGGCCACGCTGGTGCCGACATGCGGGTTGCCGGAGGGCAGCCGCGCCTCCGTCGTGTAGCGCTCCAGCCGGAAGGCGGCGTCCATGGAGGAGGCGCCGCGCCGCTTCGGCAGCAGGCGCCAGCCCACCGCCAGGAAGCAGAACCCGACCACCGCGATCGAGAGGCCGACGGGCGTGTAGTCGAACATGCCGAAGGGCTTGCCCGTGAGGTCCGCCCGGACCTTCGACACGATCACGTTCGGCGAGGTGCCGACCAGCGTGACGATGCCCCCGATGAGGGAGGCGAACGCCATGGGCATGAGGAGGGACGAGACGGAGGTCCCGGTCCGCCGGGCGAGCTGCAGGGCGATCGGCATGAAGATCGCGAGCGCCCCCACGTTCTTCGTGACCATCGACAGGACGAGCACGCCGCCGACGAGCACGGGCACCTGCACGTCCACCGTCCTCAGCTTGGGCAGGATGGGCCGCATCAGCGTCTCGACCGCGCCGGACCGCGCGATGGCGGCCGAGAGGACCAGCGCGGAGCCCACGATGATCACGATGTCGTCGGAGAAGCCGGAGAAGGCCTTGTCGGCCGGCACGATGCCGAGCGCGATCGCGGCCGCGAGCGCCGTCACGGCGACGACGTCGTAGGGGATGCGGCCCCACACGAAGGCCGCGATCGTCACACCGAGGATGCCGAAGGACGAGGCTTGATCGAACGTCATGCGTTGAGGCACCTGGGACGGGACGGAGGGGGCGCGCCACGCCCGCCGGCCCGCGGCCGCGGCAGGCCCAGGAGACGGACGATGACGGCATCCCGGAACGGACGGGCCCGGCCGGGACCGGCCCGGCAAGGGGCGGCCCGGTGAGCGGCCTGATCGACCGGCTGCTCGGCCGCGGCGCGGTTCCGCCGGCCGTGGCCGCGCCCGAGCCGGACGAGCCGCGGGACCGGCGCGACCGGCTGCCTGGCTCGGCGGAGAGCCAGATCGAGGAGCGGATCGGCGAGAAGGTCCTGCACGGCTGGCTGCAGAACCGGCAGCAGACCCTGATGCCGCTCAGCGTGAACCTCGGCCGCCTCGCGCCGGGCGACCGCGTCGCCGCCATGCGGTTCGCGGCGGTCGCGGCGCTGGCCGGCCAGCCGGGCCGCGAGGTGGACCGTCCCGCGGCCGCGGCGGCGCTCGAGACCTGGCTCGCCTCCGTGGGCGCGAGCGAGGACGCGCTCGCCCTCTACCGGAGCACGCTCGCGCACCCGCCGGCCCTGCACGAGGCGCTGGCCGCCGTCCGGGGGCCCGCGCTCGGGCCGCTCGCCTTCGTGACGGCCCTGGTGGCCGGCCGCGACGGCGACGCCGCCTCGCGCGCCTTCGCCGATTACGTGGCCGCGAGCCTCGCCCTGCCCTCCACGGCGGTCCGGAGCGCGGAACGGCGCTTCCGGTTCTGACGCGACAGGGATCAGGCTCCGCCCTCGGTGAGGGTGTGGAGCGAGGCCTGCAGCGTGTCGCCGCCGACGAGAAGGCGCCGGGCGATGTCGGCGAGCGTGATCCAGCCGCGCACGGCGCCGCCGTCGCCGACGACCGGGAGACGGCGCAGGTGGTTCGCCGCCATGGCGTCCATGGCGGCGCGCAGCGTGTCCTCGGGCCGGCAGGACACGACCGGGCGGGACATGATCTCGCGCACGGTCACGGTTGCGGGCTCCCGCCCGCGCGCGACGAGGCGGTAGAGGATGTCCCGGTCGGTCACGACGCCGTCCAGCCGCTCCGCGCTGCCGACGGGCAGCGCGCCCACCTCGATCTCGCCCATGAGGATGGCCGCGTCCTGCACGGTCGCGTCGGGCGCGATGAATTCGACGTCCGTGGACATCACGTCCTGGACGCGCGGGCTCCGCCCCTGATCCTCCGTCGCCATGCCGCCCCGTCTCGTCGTGCCGTTCAATGCGCGCCCGCCGGCGCCTTGCCGGTGCCGCCGCGCAGGATGAGCGCGAGCGGGACCGCCGAGGCGGACAGGAGGGCCAGGACGGCGAACACGTCGACATAGGCGAGCAGCGCCGATTGGGTGGCGACCTGCTGGCCGATCCACGCGATCGCCTGCCCCTTCGCTTGCGCCATCGACGAGCCGGCCGCCACGAAATAATCCGTGACCTGCCGCAGCGTCTCCACGTATTGCGGGTCGGACGGGACCACGTTCTCCACGAGCCGGCTCTGGTGGAACTGCTGGCGCTGGGCGAGCACGGTCTGCGACAGCGACACGCCCATCGAGCCGCCGATGTTGCGCGCCATGTTGATGAGCGCGGAGGCCTGGTCCGTCCGGTCCTTGGGCAGCCCCTGGTACGAGGCGTTCGTGATCGGGATGAAGATCAGGGGCAGCCCGATGCCGATATAGACGCGCGACCAGGCGAAGAAGCCGAAATCGAGGCCCGCGTAGAGGTTCGTCAGGTGCCACATGGACAGCGCGATGATCGTCGCGCCGGCCGCGATCAGCCATTTCGGCGAGACGACGCCCGACAGGCGGCCGACCACGAACATCATGGCCATGGTGACGACGCCGCCCGGCGAGAGCGCGAGCCCGGCCCAGGTGGCCGTGTAGCCGAAGTACTCCTGCAGCAGCTGCGGCACGAACTGGGTGGTCGAGATCAGGATCGCGCCCGTCGCCAGCATGACGAGGAAGCACGCCCCGAACTGCCGCGAGAACAGCATCTTCAGGTCGATCAGGGGCTGCCTGCGGGTCATCTCCCACGGGATGAACAGCGCGAGCGACAGGACCGAGATGGCCGCGAAGACGCGGATGAAGGTCGAGTCGAACCAATCCTCCCGCTGGCCCTGGTCCAGCGTCACCTCGAGCGCGCCGAGGAACGAGGCGACGAGCAGGAACCCGACGAGGTCGAACCGCAGGCCCTTGCGGCGCAGCTCCGCCCGGTCCCGCCGCTCCTTGTCCGTCTCCTTCACGAGCACGTGGATCAGGCCGAGCGCCAGGAGGCCGACCGGGGCGTTGATCAGGAAGCACCAGTGCCAGGAATAGTTGTCGGACAGCCAGCCGCCGAGCGTGGGGCCGACGACGGGCGCGACGACCACGGCCACGCCGTAGAGCGCGAAGGCCTGGCCGCGCTTCTCGGGCGGGAAGGAATCCGCCAGGATGGATTGCGACACCGGCGCCATGCCGCCGCCGCCGAGCCCCTGCAGGACGCGGAAGAAGAGCAGCGAATCGAGGCTCCAGGCGAAGCCGCACAGCACGGACGCGACCGTGAAGATGCCGATGCACACCATGAAGAAGCGCTTGCGGCCGAACACGGTCGCCATCCAGCCCGACGCGCAGAGGACGATCGCGTTCGCGACGAGGTAGCTCGTCACGACCCAGGCCGCCTCGTCCGGCCCGACCGCGAGGCCGCCCGAGATGTAGCGGAGCGCGACGTTCGCGATCGTCGTGTCGAGCACCTCCATGAAGGTCGCGATGGAGACGACGATCGCGACGAGCCACGGATTGGTGCCGCCGGTCCGGGCGGCCGCCGCGTTCACCGGACGCGGACCTTGGGGACGACCGACATGCCCGGCCCGATCGCGACGTCCTTCGGCACCTCGTCGAAGACGAGCTTCACGGGCACGCGCTGGACGACCTTCACGTAGTTGCCCGTCGCGTTCTGGGCGGGCAGCAGGCTGAACACCGTGCCCGAGCCGCGCTGGATGGAGCTCACCTTTCCGGCGAAGACGCGGTCCGGATAGGCGTCGATCGTCATGTCGACGGGCTGGCCGGGCCGCATGTCGGCGAGCTGGGTCTCCTTGAAGTTCGCCGTCACCCAGAGCTCGTCGGGCACGAACATGGCGAGCGCCTGCCCGGCCTGGACGAGCTGCCCGCGCGCGGCCGTCAGGCGGGCGACGCGGCCCGGCTGGTCCGCCCGGACCTCCGTGTAGGACAGGTTGAGCTTCGCCTGGTCGCGCTGCGCCACCGCCTGCGTGCGCTGCGCCTCCGCGCTCTTCCTCTGTCCCTCGAGAACGGCCACCTGCCGCAGCGCGACGTTCAGGGCGGCCTGGCTCCGGGCGACGGTCGCCTGCGCCTGCGTCAGGTTCGAGGCCGTCTGCTGGGCGCGCTGCGCCGTGCCGGCGCCCTTCTGGACCAGCTCCTGGGCGCGCAGGTTCTCGTCCCGGGCGAATTCGAGCGCGGCCTGGCTCTCCTGCACCTGCGCCCTCGCCTCCTCGATCTGCGAGCGCTGGGCCTCGATCTGGGCCGTGGCGGACTGGATCGCGGCATCCGCGGCCTCGACCTGCCCGTTCGCCTGTTCGAGCGCGACGTCGTAGTCGCGGGTGTCGATGCGGGCGATCAGGGCGCCCGCCTCGACATGCTGGTTGTCCGTCACGGGCACGTCGACCAGATAGCCCGACACCTTGGGCGAGACCGAGAAGACGCGCGCGTCGATGAAGGCGTCGTCGGTCGTCTCGAAGTGGCGGGCGGACAGGTACCAGAGCACGCCCCCGACGATCGCCGCGAGCAGCGCCAGCGCCGCGAGGCCCGTCCCGAGCGGATGCTTGCGGACGAAGCCGGACAGGCCGCCGCCCTTGGCGCCCCCGGTCTCCTCGGGCGCCGGGTCGGTCTCCGCCGCCTCGTCAGCCCGCGGAGGGGCGTCGCCGGCCGGTGCGGGTCGGCCCGGCTGCCGGGCCGTGGCGGGCGCGGCGCCCGCGATCGGGAGGATGTCGTGGCCTCCGCCTCCCGATGGGCCGGCACGGCCGTCGGCGGGATCCGGATCGCGGCGCTCGGCCGTCTGTTCGTCTTGAAGCATCGGGTGACGTCCCGGCAGGCAACGGCCGGCCGGACACTCAATGGTTGTGGCCGCATCGTGTTCC
>JAEUAC010000142.1 GCA_019695455.1 Methylorubrum extorquens
CTCGACCACGTCCATGACGTCGAAGCGCAGGCCGTCCTCCACGCCCTTCAGGGTCGCGTTCGCCTCGTAGTACTTGCCCTCGCCGATCAGGGACGCGGCCTTCTGGACGCCCGCCGTCGTGCTCTCGAGCGGCAGCACGGCCGTCGTGACGCTCACGCCGATCCCCTCGAGCTTCAGCTTCTCCAGCGCGGCCTTCTGGTCGCCCTTGGCCAGGTGCTCGTTGGCGGCCTTGATGGCGGCCGTCTTCTGCGGCGAGGCGACGAAGTCCTCCGACAGCACCATCTTGCCGTCCACCGGCAGCCACGCGACGGGCTTGGAATCCGCGGGCTTCGCGGCGGCCGCGGGCGCGACCTTCGCGTCCTCGCCCGGCTTGGCGGGCGCGGCCATCAGGTCGCCCTCGGCCTTCATGAAGGCCGTGTCGTCGGCCTTCGCCCGGACGAGCGACGCCTGGGCCTTCTCGACGAGTTCCCGCGCGAGCTTCGGCTCCGCATTGTAGATGGCGAGGCGGGCGAGCGCGATGTCGCGGAAGGCCGTGCCGCCGTCCTTCGACAGCTTGGTAAAGTCGCGGACCGCGGCAGTGCTCGAAGTATTGGCCGGGGCCGCGAGGACCTGATCGATGGACAGAGCGGAGCCGCCCAGCGTCGTTGCCAAGACGAGCGCGTAGGTGATTGACTTGAATCTATTCATGACATCAGCTCCCAACAATCGGAGGTCTGTGCGTTCCCATGAACGTCGCTCGCGACCCCCGAGGTACGAACCTAATACGCACGGCCCGCGGGAATTGTTGCGTGAAACATCCGTAAGGTGCGCAATTTAATCTTCCGCGGTTGAAGGGGGTGCGCCCGCTCCCGGCGAGGCGTTCACGGCGCGCTCATCATCGCTCGGCAGGATGGTGTTGAGGGGAGGCGAGCGGCGCCCTAACGAGACTTCCATGCGACATCTGACACGACGATCGGCCCTGACCGTGATGGCGGCCGCGGCCGCCACCGCCACCGCGGAGGCCCAGCAGGCGGGGGCGCCGCCCGTCATCCCGTTCCGGTTCGAGGACGTCGCCCGGCGCGCGCGCGACCTCGCGGCGACCCCCTACGACGGCTCGGTCGCGCCGCTGCCCGACCCGATCGCGAATCTCGACTTCGACGCCTACCGGGACATCCGCTTCCGGCCGGAGCGATCGCTGCTCAACGTGCCGGGCCGCCCCTTCCGGATGCAGCTCTTCCACCTCGGCTTCCTGTACACGCGGCCGATCACCGTGAACGTGATCCGCGACGGCGTGCCGACGCCCGTGCCCTACCAGCCGCAGCTCTTCGACTTCGGCCGCACGAAGATCGAGCGGCCGCTGCCCGTCAATCTCGGCTTCGCGGGCTTCCGCATCCACTATCCCGTCAACAACCCGAAGGTCCTCGACGAGCTGATCGCGTTCCTGGGCGCGAGCTACTACCGGTTCCTGTCGCGCGGGCAGCAATACGGCATCTCGGCGCGCGGCCTGTCGGTCAACGTGCAGGCGAGCGAGCCGGAGGAGTTCCCGTTCTTCCGCGAGTTCTGGATCGACGTGCCGGCGCAGGGCGCCGAGCGGATCACGATCTTCGCCCTGCTCGACAGCCCCTCGGTGGCCGGCGCCTACCGGTTCGAGGTCTATCCCTCCAACGAGACGACGATCGAGGTCGCGGCGACGCTCTATCCGCGCCGGCAGATCACGGCCGTCGGGCTCGCGCCGCTCACGTCCATGTACTTCTCGGGCGAGAACGAGCGCCGCACGGGCGACGACTTCCGGCCCGAGCTGCACGATTCGGACGGGCTGCTCGTGCACCTGTCGTCGGGCGAATGGCTGTGGCGGCCGCTCCGCAATCCGGGCTCGAAGACCGCCACCGCCTGGGGCGACACCAACCCGCGCGGCTTCGGCCTGATGCAGCGGGACCGCGCCTTCGAGAGCTACCAGGACCTCGAGGCCGGCTACCAGCTCCGGCCGTCCTACTGGGTGGAGCCGAGCGGCAATTGGGGCGAGGGGCGGATCGAGCTCGTCGAGATCCCGACATCCGCCGAGGTCCACGACAACGTGGTCGCCTACTGGACGCCGCGGGTGCCCTACGAGCCCGGCCAGGAGGTCTCCTTCGGCTACCGCATCAAGTCGCTCGACACGGGCGACTGGCTGCACCCGGGCGGCAAGGTCGTGAACACCTTCGTGGCGCCCGCCCGCGCCTCCGGCTCCGTCGAGCCGGGCGACCGCACCTCGCGGCGCTTCCTCATCGATTTCGCCGGCGGCAACCTCGCCTATTACCAGCCGGACCCGTCGATCGTGGAGGTCGTGCCCTCCGTCTCGACCGGCCGCATCATCGCGACCTCGCTCGTTCCGAACGAGCATACGGGCGGGTTCCGGGCCGCGATCGACGTCAAGCTCGAGCCCGGCCAGTCGACGGACCTGCGCGCCTATCTCCGCTCCGGCGGGCGGGCGCTGACCGAGACCTGGAACTACCGCTGGACCGTCGAGTGACCCCGGTCCGGCCCGCGGAGGCGGCCGACCTCGACGGCCTCGTGCGCCTGGAGACGGCGGCCTTCGCGTCCGACCGGCTCGACCGGCGCGCGTTCCGCCACGCGCTCGCCTCGCCGACCATCCTGGCGCTGACGACGGGGCCGTCGGACGATCCCGCGGGCTATGCGCTGGTACAGCTCCGCGGCGGCTCGCGCCTCGGCCGGATCACGTCGATCGCCATCGCGCCCGATCGCGCCGGTCGCGGCCTCGGCCGCGCCCTGCTGGCGGCCGCGGAGGACGCGGCCCGCGGGCGGGGCTGCGACCGCATGCGGCTCGAGGTGAGGGCCGACAACGAGGCGGCGCGCCGCCTCTACGAACGCGCCGGCTACGCGCGCTTCGCGGTCGTCGAGGACTACTACGAGGACGGCACGGCGGCCTGGCGCTACGAGCGCCCGCTCGGCTGAGGGAGGCCGTCGTCCTCGGGCGTCGAGCCTTCTCCCCGTGCGGGAGAAGCTGGCCTTCGCGTCAGCGAAGGTCGGACGAGGGGTGGCGTCGGGCCCCAGTCGCCCCCTCATCCGTCATGGCTCCGCCATGCCACCTTCTCTCGCGAGGGGAGAAGGACGCGCGCGGAACCTCGAGCGGCCGCCCTCACAGCATGGAGGGCAGGACGCGGTCCGGCGGACGGTGGCCGTCCATGAACGTCTTGATGTTGACGATGACCTTCTCGCCCATGTCGACGCGGCCCTCCTCGGTGGCCGAGCCCATGTGCGGCAGGAGCACCACCCGGCCGGAGCGGGCGAGCTTCACGAGCCGCGGGTTCACGGACGGCTCGTGCTCGAAGACGTCGAGGCCGGCGCCGCCGAGCTCGCCCGCCTCGATCATGCGGGCGAGGGCGGTCTCGTCGATGATCTCGCCGCGGGCCGTGTTCACGACCACGGCGTCGGGCCGGAGCAGCTTGAGGCGCCGCGCCGACAGGAGATGGTAGGTCGCCGGCGTATGGGGGCAGTTCACCGACACGATGTCCATGCGGGCGAGCATCTGGTCGAGCGAATCCCAGTAGGTCGCCTCCAGCTCCTCCTCCGTCCGCGACGAGAGCCGGCGGCGGTTGTGGTAGTGGATGGAGAGCCCGAAGGCCCGGGCCCGACGGGCCAGCGCCTGCCCGATGCGCCCCATGCCGACGATGCCGAGACGCTTGCCCGTGATGCGCCGGCCCAGCATCCAGGTCGGCGACCAGCCGGCCCATTCGTCCTCGGGCACGATGCGGGCGCCTTCGGCGAGCCGCCGGGCGACCGCCAGGATCAGGGCCATCGTCATGTCGGCCGTGTCCTCCGTGAGGACGCCCGGCGTGTTCGTGACCGTGATGCCGCGGGCGAGCGCGGCCTGGACGTCGATGTTGTCGACGCCGTTGCCGAAATTCGCGATCAGCCGCAGGTTCGGCCCGGCCTGCGCCAGGATGGAGGCGTCCACCTCGTCCGTGACGGTCGGCACGAGGACGTCCGCCTCCCGCACGGCCTCGGCGAGCTCGGTCGGCCCCATGGGCTTGTCGTCGTGGTTCAGGCGCGTGTCGAAGAGCTCCCGCATGCGGGTCTCGACGGCGGGCGGCAACCGCCGGGTCACGACGACGTTCGGTCGCTTGCGCGGCGGGTTCATGCGACGTGACGCCCCTCTGCCGGCGCGATTTCACGCGCCCTTAACCGTATCCGGCGATCCAGAGGCGTGCCTCGCGCCGGGGACACCGGATGAAGCGCCACCTCTGCGGCGGCTGTCTAGCAGAGGCCGGGGCGAACACAATCGGAGGACGGCTCTCGCATGAAGTCAGCGTATCCGCGCCGGGTGGCCCTGGCGCTCCTGGCGGCCCTCGCCGGGTCGGTCCCGGCGCTCGCCGCCAACGAGCAGCCGGTCGGCAAGGTCTCCGGCCTGCCCGTGCCGCGCTACGTGAGCCTCAAGACCGATCGGGTGAACCTGCGCGAGGGCCCGTCCAAGGACCACCGGACCGCCTGGGTGTTCCAGCGCGCCGGCATGCCGGTCGAGATCACGGCCGAGTACGAGGTGTGGCGCCGCATCCGCGACGCGGCCGGGACGGAGGGCTGGGTGCTCCACTCGCTCCTCTCCGGTCGCCGCACGGCCGTCGTCATGCCCTGGGCGAAGCCCGGGCAGCCGCCGCTGCCGCTCTACGACCGCCAGGACGAGACCTCGCCCGTCGTGGCGCAGCTGCAATCCAACGTCATCGCGAGCGTCAAGGCCTGCAGCGGCGGCTGGTGCCGCCTCGTGATCGCGCAGCCCGGCCGCGACCTGTCCGGCTACATCCGGCAGGACCGCCTCTGGGGCGTCTACCCGAACGAGAAGGTGGAGTAGGGCGCCGGGCGGCGAGGGCGGGCGGATCCCCGATCCGTCGTCCCGGCGCGCTGTGCGCGCGACCGGCTTGCGGCGCGAGGGCGTCGACGCCCGGTGCCGGTCGTTCCGCACGGCGCGTCCGTGCCCAGGCCGTCAGGGCCGATAGGCGGTCGCCTCGATCTCGATCTTCATGTCGGGCTTGATCAGGCCGGCGACGATCATGGTGGCGGCCGGTCGGATCGTGCCGAGGATCCGGCCCGTGATCCGGAAGACCTCGTCCTGCACGGCGGGATCGGTCACGATGTAGCCGACCCGGACCACGTCCGAGAGGGCGAAGCCGGCCTCGGCGAGGGCTCGCTCGATGGTGCCGAGCGCGTTCTCGGCCTGGGCGCCGACGTCGTCCGGCATGGTCATGGTCGCGTAGTCGTAGCCCGTCGTCCCGGCCACGAAGCACCACGGACCGTGCGCGACCGCCCGGCTGTAGCCGGCGACCCGCTCGAAGGGCGATCCGGTCGAGATCAGGCGGCGGCCGGAGGTCTCGGCGCCCGCCACGACGGCCTCAGTTGCTCTTGCGCAGCCGGACGATGACGTCAACCCGGGCGATCTCCATGCCGGGGGGCGCCTTCGGCAGCTCGCCGACGGCGATCTCCATCGGCATGTCGATGAGCTGCTCGTCGCCCTCGACGAAGAAGTGGTGGTGGTCGGTCATGTTCGTGTCGAAATAGGATTTCGACCCGTCCACGGCGAGCTGGCGCAGCAGCCCGACATCCGTGAACTGGTGGAGCGTGTTGTAAACGGTGGCGAGCGAGACCGGCACGCGCGCCCGCATCGCCTCCTCGTAGAGCATCTCGGCCGTGATGTGCCGGTCGCCCTTCGCGAAGAGGAGCCAGCCGAGCGAGATGCGCTGGCGGGTCGGCCGCAGGCCGACGTCACGCAGCCGGTCCTTCAGCTCGTGGACGGGGCAGCCGCGGCGGGCGAGGCTCGCGTCCGATGCGGAGACGTCTCGGGAGGCGGTGGGACTCGGCTCGGTCATCGCTCGATGTGTCACGGGTGCAGCCGGAACCTATACAGGCGCCCCCCGGTTGCCGCAACTTGAACCGCGCCCCCGGGCTTGAGGCCGTTCGGCGCTGTGCTACGGAGGGCCGCGCCCGACCAGGGCGACCGAGACGACGCGGGGCGGAATGGCGGGACAATCGAGTTTCACCTACGAGGAGCTGCTGGCCTGCGGCCGCGGCGAGCTCTTCGGCCCGGGGAACGCGCAGCTGCCCCTGCCGCCCATGCTGATGTTCGACCGCATCACGTCGATCGGCGAGGACGGCGGCGCCCACGGCAAGGGACACGTCCGGGCCGAGCTCGACGTGCGGCCGGACCTCTGGTTCTTCCCGTGCCACTTCCAGGGCGATCCCGTGATGCCCGGCTGCCTCGGCCTCGACGCGCTGTGGCAGATGGTCGGCTTCCACCTGGGCTGGCTGGGGCTGCCGGGCCGCGGACGTGCCCTGGGCGTCGGCGAGGTCAAGTTCGCCGACCAGGTCCTGCCGAGCGTGAAGCGGGTCGTCTACGGCGTCGACCTGAAGCGCGTCTTCAAGTCGAAGCTGGTGCTCGGCATCGCCGACGGCTTCCTCGAGGCCGACGGCAAGCGGATCTACGAGACGAAGGACCTTCGCGTCGGCCTCTTCAAGCCGGAAACGGCGGCGGCCGGCGGCTGAAGCTCAACGGTCCCTCAGGTGCGCGAAGTTGATGGCGGCATGTCCGGCCGCCAGGCTGGCGAGGTAGAGGCCGTTGTCGTCGGTGAGCAGGACCCCACCTCGCGTCTGCGCATCGAGCACCGCGGTGTCGGTCAGCCCGAGGCGGAGATGCTGCGCATCGCGGACGAGGTCCAGCGACGCAGAGACCCTCTCGGTCGCCTGCGACACGAAGATGGCGAGGCCGGCACCCAGGCGACCGGCGAGCGGCTCGCCGCATTGTCGGATCAGGTTCGACGTTTCGGTCAGAACATGCGGCGTGACGATAATCGACTGCGCCTGCCGCACGATCGTCGCCAGGAGCCGGAATGCCGCCACGTCGTAGGTCGTGGTGCGCCTGTGCCGGGCGATCGCGCGCTCGTCGACAGCGCCGACGAAGAGGAGGACGAGCAGGTTAGTGTCGACCAGAAGCTCCTTCACGACGCGCCGGCGTGTTCCCAGTTCGTCACGGCCACGGTCTGGCCGGTGTCGTCGCTGATCGACACGACCTTGTAGGCGCGGCTGCCGTGACCGAGCATGAGCGAGACCCCGTTCAGCGTCTCGGTGCGAGCCGGGCGCTCGAAGCCGACGGTGATCAGCCATCGGTTGGATCGGTCGTCGAAGCGGATCTCTTCGAGGCGGATGTCGTCGATGCGTTCGTCCGCGAACAGGTCCGCGACCGAGGACTTCGCCCGCGCGATGGCTTCCTTCGGAGCCATGTGTGTGAGCCGGCCGTCCATGGGTCTCTCCGGACGCGCCGGACGCGGCCGACGCGGGCTCCAGGATGCCAAAACCGCTCCTGGCGGTCAAAGGCGGTTGAGAACGGAGCGGGCCGGCCCTAATTGAGCCGCGGCCGCTCACGGCCTGAGGAGTGCGCGATGCGGCGCGTCGTCGTGACCGGGATGGGGATCGTCTCGTCCATCGGGAACAATACGCAGGAGGTCCTGGCCTCGCTCCGCGAGGGGCGGTCGGGGATCACGCGGGCGGACCGGTATGCCGAGCTCGGGTTCCGCTGCCACGTCCACGGCGCGCCGGACCTGAAGGCCGAGGAGATCGTCGACCGCCGCGCCATGCGCTTCCACGCGGGCGGGACGGCCTGGAACCACGTCGCCATGGACCAGGCCATCCGCGACGCCGGCCTCGAGGAGGCCGAGATCTCCAACGAGCGCACCGGCATCATCATGGGGTCGGGCGGCCCCTCGACGAAGACGGTGGTCGAGGCGGCCGACACGGCCCGCGCCAAGGGGCCGAAGCGGATCGGGCCCTTCGCGGTGCCGAAGGCGATGTCGTCGACGGCGTCGGCGACGCTCGCCACCTGGTTCAAGATCAAGGGCGTCAACTACTCGATCTCGTCCGCCTGCGCGACGTCGAACCACTGCATCGGCAACGCCTACGAGACCATCGCCTGGGGCAAGCAGGACATCGTCTTCGCGGGCGGGTGCGAGGAGCTCGACTGGTCGCTCTCCATGCTGTTCGACGCCATGGGCGCCATGTCGTCGAAGTTCAACGAGACGCCGGACCGCGCGTCCCGGGCCTACGACCGGGACCGGGACGGCTTCGTCATCGCCGGAGGGGCGGGCGTGCTGGTCCTCGAGGAGCTCGAGCACGCCAAGGCGCGCGGCGCCCGCATCTACGGCGAGATCGCGGGCTACGGGGCGACCTCGGACGGCTACGACATGGTCGCGCCCTCGGGCGAGGGCGCGGTGCGCTGCATGAGGATGGCCATGGCGGGCGTCGGTCCGCGGGTCGACTACATCAACCCGCACGCCACCTCGACGCCGGTCGGCGACGAGAAGGAGATCGAGGCGCTCCGGGCCGTGTTCGGCACCGGCGATGCCTGCCCGCCGATCTCGGCCACGAAGTCGCTGACCGGGCACTCGCTCGGCGCGACGGGCGTGCAGGAGGCGATCTACTCGCTCCTCATGATGAACAACGGCTTCATCGCGGCCAGCGCCAACATCGAGACGATCGACCCGGCCTTCGCCGACATGCCGATCCTGCGGGCGCGGCGCGACGACGTCCAACTCGGCTGCGTGATGTCGAACTCGTTCGGCTTCGGCGGCACGAACGCCACCATCGTGCTGAAGCACGTCGACGCCTGAGGCGTCAGGGGGAAGCTTTGGCTCAATTGATGCAGGGAAAACGCGGCCTCGTGATGGGGGTCGCGAACGACCATTCCATCGCCTGGGGGATCGCCAAGACGCTGGCGGCGCACGGGGCGGAGCTCGCCTTCACGTATCAGGGCGAGGCGCTGGGCAAGCGGGTCGGGCCGCTCGCGGCCTCCATCGGCTCTGACATCGTGCTGCCCTGCGACGTGGAGGACGTGGCCTCCGTCGAGGCCGTGTTCGCGGCGCTCGACGCGCGCTGGGGCGGGCTCGACTTCCTGGTCCACGCCATCGCGTTCTCGGACAAGGCCGAGCTGAAGGGGCGCTACGCCGACACGACGCGCGAGAACTTCGCCCGCACCATGGTGATCTCGTGCTTCTCCTTCACGGAGATCGCGCGGCTCGCCGCCTCCCGCATGCGGCCCGGCGGCGCCATGGTCACGCTGACCTACGGCGGTTCGACGCGGCTCATGCCGAACTACAACGTCATGGGCGTCGCCAAGGCGGCGCTGGAGGCCTCCGTCCGCTACCTGGCGGGCGATTTCGGGCCGGACGGGATCCGCGTGAACGCGATCTCGGCGGGTCCGGTGCGGACGCTGGCCGGCGCCGGCATCGCGGACGCGCGCTTCATGTACAACTTCCAGAAGGCCAACGCGCCGCTTCGCCGCACGGTGACGACGGAGGAGATCGGCGGCTCGGCGCTGTACCTCCTGTCCGACCTGTCGGGCGGCGTCACGGGCGAGATCCACTACGTGGATTCCGGCTACAACATCATCTCCATGCCCCGGCCGGACGTGCTGAAGGCGCAGGAGGAGGCGGGCGCGGCCGGCTGATCGCGGCGGGCGTCGCGAGAGCGGCGCACGCGCGGTTCACCACGCGACGTCGTAGCAGGTGCGCGGCAGCACGCCGGCGTGGCATGGCTTGCGCCATGGCCAGCACGATCTGGCGCCGGCGCGCCCGCGCAGGAGGCTCCTGGGAACCGACATGACGACACGCATCCTCGCCCTCGGCCTCGCGGCCGCGCTCCTCTCGTCGGCCGCGGCCCAGGCGGCGACCTGCCGCGACCCGGCGGGCTTCGACAAGTGGCTCGGCGACATCCGTCGCGAGGCGGTCGCGCAGGGCATCTCGGCCCGGGCCGTGGACCAGGGTCTCGCGGGCGTGCGCTTCGACGACGCCGTGATGCGCAAGGATCGGGGGCAGGGCGCCTTCCGGGTGCCCTTCGAGCAGTTCGTGAAGAGCCGCGTCACGGCCGGCCGCGTCGCGCGGGCCCGCCAGCAGCTCAGGACGCGGGCCGCCCTGTTCGACAGGATCGAGCAGCGCTTCGGCGTGCCGGGCGAGGTGATCGCCGCCATCTGGGCGATGGAGACCGATTTCGGCGCCGTGATGGGCAACCTGCCGGTCGTGCAGTCGGTCGCGACGCTCGCCTACGATTGCCGGCGGACGGAGCGGTTCACGAACGAGCTGTTCGCGGCCCTGAAGGTCATCGAGCGCGGCGACCTGCCGCCGTCGCAGCTGAAGGGCGCCTGGGCCGGCGAGATCGGCCAAACGCAGTTCATGATCTCGAACTACCAGAAGTTCGCGGTCGACTTCGACGGCGACGGCCATCCCGACCTGATCCACTCGGTCCCGGACGTGCTCGCCTCCACGGCGAACTACCTGCGCGGCCACGGCTGGCAGCGCGGTGCCGGCTGGGAGCCCGGCCAGCCGAACTTCGCCGCCATCAAGGAATGGAACAAGTCCGACAACTACGCCCGCGCGATCGCGCTCTTCGCGACCAAGCTGAAGGCGGATTGACCGGGCACCCGGCGGGTCCGGCGGGCCCTCGGAGGCGGCGCGTCGTCAGGCCCGGAGCCTGACGGTCCAGCCGTCGTGGAGCCGGGCGCAGCCCCGGCCGGCCGCCTTGGCGGCGTAGAGGGCGCGGTCCGCCTCGTCGAAGGTCTCCGACAGCGTCGGGCGGCGACCCTGCAGGAGCGTCGCCCCGAAGGAGGCGCCGAGCGACAGCCGGCCGGCCTGCCACGGCACGGGCCGCGCCATCGACCGGACCGCCCGGTCGAGATCCGCCTCCAGCCGGAGCCGGCCGAGCGGCGCGCGCAGCAGGACGGCGAATTCGTCGCCGCCCAGGCGGGCGACGAGGGCCGCGTCGGGAAAGGCCCGGCCGAGCCGCGCGGCGGCCTCCCGCAGGCAGGCGTCGCCGGCCGCATGGCCATGCCGGTCGTTGACGCCCTTGAACCCGTCCAGGTCGACGAGGACGAGCGCGCCGATCCCGGTGGCGGTCCCGGTCTCGCCGACCATCTCCCGGCAGCGCGCCTCGAAGACGCTTCGGTTGGCGAGCCCCGTCAGCCCGTCGTGCTCCGCCAGGAGCCGCAGCCGCTCGCGCGCCAGGCGCTCGGCCGTGATGTCCTGCTTGGCCCCGTAGAGCGCGACGACCCGCCCGTTCTCGCGCACGCCGTCGGCGCTGAGCCGCATCCAGCGGCGCTCGCCCCGGCGCGGCCGGATGCAGACGTCCATCGCGAAGGGCCGGCCCGTGAGGACGAGGTCGCGCCGCAGCGCCTCCATCTGCTCCCGCGATTCGTCCTCGTAGAGCGCGAGCGCCTGGGCGCGCTCCGGCTCGGCGTCGTCGGCGAGGTCGAACAACCGCCGGACCTCGTCCGTCCAGGTCAGGCGCCCGGTCGCGAGATCGCAATGCCACGCGCCGATCCCCGCCAGCCGGGCCGCGGCCGCCCGGAGGCGGTCCATCTCGTCGCTTCGGCGGTCCGTCGTTCGCGTCACGCGGCCTGATCCCGCCCGCCGGCGATCCGGCGGGTCCGCTTCCTTGTGGGGCGCAGGCGTTAAGGGCGGATTGCCGCCGTCAGGGCGTCCGGCCGGCTTCCTCGACCGTCGCGTGCAGGTGCTGCACGAGCGCGTCGTCGAGGTTGAGCCGGGCGGCGAGCATCGCCAGGTAGCCGCGCTCGGCCGGGTGGTCGACGTCGATCGCGAGCAGCGACGCCGTGTAGATCTCGGCCGCCTGTTCCGGGTTCTTCGCCTCGCGGGCGACCGCGTCGACGTCGAGCGGCGCCCGCAGCTCGTCCATCACGAAGGCCTTGTCGTCGCGGTCGAGCTCGAGCTTGTCCATGGCGGCGAAGATGTTGGCCTGTTCGGTCGCGTCCACGTGGCCGTCGGCCTTCGCGGCCGCGATCATGGCGCGCAGCACGCCGCGGGCGAGATCCTGCTGCTCGCCTTCCGCCTCCGGATGGAACGGGGTTCCCCGCGGCGCCTCGCCGACATGGCCCGCGCCGCCGCCCGGTGCGAACCCGCCCGCGC
>JAEUAC010000162.1 GCA_019695455.1 Methylorubrum extorquens
GCGGTTCCAGTTAACTGCATCGCTGCAAGAACGTGTTGGCTGACGCCGGTTGCGCCGACCGGGTGCCCCTTCGACTTCAGGCCGCCCGACGGGTTCACGGGCAGCCGGCCGCCCTTCTCCGTCCAGCCCTCCTTGATGGCGCGCGCGCCCTGCCCTTCGGGCACGAGGCCCATGGCCTCGTATTCGATGAGTTCGGCGATCGTGAAGCAGTCGTGGGTCTCGACGAAGGACAGGTCGCCGAGCGTGACGCCCGCCTCCCCAAGCGCGCGCTGCCACGCCTCGGTGCAGCCCTCGAACTTAAGGATGTCGCGCTTCGACATGGGCAGGAAGTCCTGCGCGTGTGCCGTCGCCCGGAAGGCCACGGCGCGGCGCATGCCCTCCGCCGTCTCGCCGTCGGCGATCACGAGGGCGGCCGCGCCGTCCGATACGAGGGAGCAATCCGTCCGCTTCAGGGGACCGGCCACGAAGGGGTTCTTGTCCGATTCCTGGCGGCAGAACTCGAAGCCGAGATCCTTGCGCATCTGGGCGTAGGGATTGCCGACGCCATTCTTGTGGTTCTTCGCCGCGATCATGGCGAGCGCGTCCGACTGGTCGCCGTGACGCTGGAAATAGGCGCCGGCGATCTTGCCGAACACGCCCGCGAAGCCGGCCGGCGTCTCGCCGTCCTCCACGAGGTAGGAGGCGCGCAGCAGGTTGCGGCCGATCTCGGGCGCGGGCGTCCGCGTCATCTGCTCGACGCCGACCACCAGGACCACCTTGGCGCGCTTCGCCTCGATCGTCTTCACGGCCTGATGGACGGCGGCCGAGCCGGTCGCGCAGGCGTTCTCGACGCGGGTGGCCGGCTTGAAGCGGAGCCCGTCGTCGGCCTGCAGCACCAGGGATGCCGTGAAGTCCTGGGGCGAGAAGCCCGCATTGAAGTGGCCGAGCACGATCTCGTCCACGTCGTGCGCGCCGATGCCCGCGTGCTCCATCGCCTCGCGCGCCACCCGCACGACGAGGCTTTCGACGGTCTCCGCGTCGTGCTTGCCGAACGGCGTGTGGGCCCACCCGACGATCGCTGGCTGCATGGTCACTCTCCTCCCGCTATTTAGGTGCATATGCGCCCGAGTGGCGGGGCCGGCAAGATCGCCGGCCCGTCGCGCCCGGTCACCGGGCCCCCGCCAGGAGCGCGACGACGCCGATGCCGACCAGCGCCATGCCGGCGAGCTCGCGCCGCGACGGGGCGTGGTCGAAGAGCCGCCGGGACACGGCCTGCGCGATCAGGATCTCGACCAGCGCCAGCGTCCGCACGTTCGCGGCGGCCGTGAGGGCGAAGCCGATGAACCAGAACTGCGACGCGAGCGCGCCGACGAACCCGGCCGAGACGGAGGCGCGCCAATGGACGAAGCTCGCCTTCAGGGCCGCGCGGTCGAAGAGCAGCAATCCCGCGCAGAGCAGGATCGTCTGGAGGCCGAGGCCCCAGGCGAGCGTCGTCGTCGCCCGGATGAGGAAGGATCCCGAATCGAGGTGGAGGATGCCGCCGCGGTAGCCGACCGCCGAGAGCGCGAAGAGCGCGCCGGACCCGATGCCGAGAAGCACGGGCGCGAGCCCGCCGGACCGGGCCTCCCCCACGATCTTCGGCGCCCAGGACAGGGCCACGACGCCCGCCGTGGCGAGGAGGACGCCCAGGACGCCGAGGCCGGACAGCCGGTCGCCCAGCACCACGAAGCCGAACAGGGCGATCTGCACGGCCTCCGTCTTGATGAGGGCCGTCACGACGGCGAAGGAGCGCACCCGCATGGCTGCGAGCATGAGGCCCGTGGCGGCGATCTGCGACAGGGCCCCGAGCAGGATGAAGGGTGCGAACCCGTCCTGCGGGCGCGGCAGCGCCTCGCCGGTCAGGAGGAGGACCGCGAGGAGGAAGATCAGCGCGAACGGGAGGCCGAACAGGAAGCGGACCTGGGTCGCGCCGACCGTGCCGATCGTGTCGGTGAGCCGACGCTGCATCGCGTTGCGGGCGACCTGCGCCCCCGACGCGATCAGGGTCGCCGGCACCCAGATCAGGGTCGGGTCCATGGGGGACGGTCCGGAAGGGTGCCTTGCTGTCGCCACGTATGGGCCGATAAGCTTCATGCCTCAAGCACTTCCGTGGGCCGGCCCGATCCCCGTCCGGTCAGATTCGGTCAAGCCCTTTCCGCTAGCCCTATTCGATGGATTCGACGGAGATCATCCGCATGGCGCGACGTGGCGCTCTCAGCGTCGTGGTGGCGGGAGCATGGCTCGCCTTCGCGGTGCCCGCCCAGGCGGCCTCGACGCCGGCGCTCGTGGTCGACGCCGCGAGCGGCAAGGTCCTCTTGGCCGACCGGGCGACGGAGCCCTGGTTCCCCGCCTCCGTCACCAAGCTCATGACGACCTACGTGGCGCTGGACCTCGTGCGGCAGGGCCGGTTCTCCATGAACTCGCTGCTGACGCTGTCGCCGGAGGCCGCGGCCGAGCCGCCCTCCAAGATGGGCTTCAAGCCCGGCACGCAGCTCACGCTCGACAACGCGTTGAAGATCATCATGGTGAAGTCGGCGAACGACATCACGCACATGATCGCCGAGAACCTGGGCGGCTCGGTCGACGGTTATGCCGGCCTGATGAACGCCGCCTCGCGCCGCCTCGGCATGCACGAGAGCCGCTGGGTGAACCCGCACGGCCTGCCCGACGAGCGCCAGCAGACCTCCGCCCGCGACATGGCCATCCTGGCCCGGGCGCTGCTGCGCGAGTTCCCGGACCAGGAGGACCTGTTCCACATCGGGGCGCTGAAGCTCGGCACCAAGATCATCCGCAACCACAACGGCCTGCTCGGGCGCTATCCCGGCGCGGACGGCATGAAGACCGGCTTCATCTGCATGGGCGGGTTCAACGTCGTGGCGACCGCGACGCAGAACGGCCGGCGGCTGATCGCGGTCGTCTTCGGCTACCCGTCGGCCAAGGAGCGGGACCTGCGGGCGGCCGACCTGTTCGACCAGGGCTTCTCCTCCTTCGGATGGGGCGGCCAGCAGGTCGAGGCGCTGCCGCCGTCGAGCCAGCTCGAACCGGTGAACATGCGGTCCGTCGTCTGCGGGCCGAATCGGAGGACGCCGCAGGAGGACGACGAGACGGCCCGGGTCGCCTCGGCACCGTCCGGCGGCAATTCCGACAACCCCTTCGGGCAGCTCTTCGCGGCGGCCACGATGTCCGGCACCGGCGCCGGCATCCCCAACATGGGCCGGCGCACGACGCTCGGTCCCCGCGCGACCTTCGAGCCGATCCCGATCTGGCTCGGGGCCTCGCCCGGCGCCGTGCCTGACGACGGCGACAAGGTCGCGGCGGCGCCTTCCACCATCCCCGCGAAGCGCGTGCGGACGCGGCTCGTCGGCAAGCCGGTGCCGGGCGCGGCCGGCACGGGCACGCTCGCCTCGACGGCCGCGACCGACGCGCCCCGCATCGACACCGTGAAGACGACGGCCCGCCCCGGCGGACGGGCCGCCCTGTCGGCCAACCTCGACGCGGAGCCGGCCGCCGAGACGAAGCCCAAGCTCGGCTCCGTGGCCCGGGGCGCGGCCGGGCGGGCGAAGCACGGCGCCATCCAGCTGAAGCCCACCATCCCGATCGTCGCCGAGGACGAGGCGCCGGCGAAGCCCCCGGCCCGCGCGCCCGCCTTCTTCGCCTTCCCGTCCGTCTCGGCCGCGAAGACGGCGGCCGCCCGGCCGAAGCCCGCCAAGGTCGAGGAATGAGCAGCGCGGCCGGCCGCCCGGAGCCCATCCCGCTCACCATCCTCACGGGCTTCCTCGGGGCCGGCAAGACGACGCTCCTGAACGGCTGGCTCAAGGACCCGGCGCTCGCGGACACCGTCGTGCTCGTGAACGAGTTCGGCGAGGTCGGGATCGACCACCTCCTGGTCGAGGCGGTCGACGACAACCTCGTGCTGCTCTCGGCCGGCTGCCTCTGCTGCAGCGTGCGGGGCGACCTCGTCGCCGCGCTCGAAGACCTGCTGCGCCGGCGCGACAACGGCCGGATCACGCCGTTCCGCCGGGCCGTGATCGAGACGACGGGGCTCGCGGACCCCGCCCCCGTGATCGCGTCCGTGCTCTACCACCCCTATCTCTCGCAGCGTTACGCCGTGGCGGGGATCGTCACCGTGGTCGACGCCGTGACCGGGCGCGCCTCTCTCGACGGCCATGTCGAGGCGCGCCGGCAGGCGGCGGTCGCGGACCGCATCCTGCTCACGAAGACCGATCTCGCGACGCCGGACGAGCGCGACGCGACGGAAGCCCGGCTGCGCCGCCTGAATCCGTCCGCGACGCTGACCGTCGCGGTCGACGGCGATGCGCCGGCCTCGCTCCTCGTGGAGGGCGGGCTCTTCGACGCCGACGGCAAGATCCCCGACGTCCGCGCCTGGCTCAAGGCGGAGGAGCATGGCGGGGACGGCCACGGGCATGCCCACGACCACGGGCACGGGCACGGGCACGGGCACGGGCATGCCCACGCGCACGACGTGAACCGCCACGACGAGCGCATCCGGTCCTTCGTGCTCACGGCGGACAGGCCGATCCCGCGCGGCGGGCTCGACATGATGCTCGAGATCCTGCGGGCCACGTTCGGGCCGAAGATCCTGCGGCTGAAGGGGCTCGTCGACGTCGCGGAGAGCCCCGGCCGGCCGGTCGTCATCCACGGCGTGCAGCACGTGCTGCACGTCCCCGCGCTGCTGCCGGCCTGGCCGGACGCGGATCACCGGACGCGCGTGGTCTTCATCGTCGAGGACGTGCCGCGCGAGGCGATCGAGCGGCTCTGGAACGCGTTCACGGGCCAGATGGGCGTGGACGGGCCCGATGCCCGCGCGCTCTCCGACAACCCGCTCGCCCCGGCGACCCTGCGGCTGTGACGCCGCGGGCCGCCGGTCGCGGCCTCACATGTGGATGGCGCGCTTCTCGACCGCGAGCGCCGCTTCCTTGACGGCCTCGTTCAGCGTCGGGTGCGCGTGGCAGGTGCGCGCGATGTCCTCCGACGAGGCCCCGAACTCCATCGCCACCGCCGCCTCGGCGATGATGTTGCCCGCGTCCGGCCCGATGATGTGGACGCCGAGAACGCGGTCGGTCGTGGCGTCCGCCAGGATCTTCACGAACCCGTCCGTCGTCTTGTTGACCTTGGCGCGGCCGTTCGCCGTGAAGGGGAACTTGCCGACGTTGTAGGCGGTCCCGGCCTCCTTCAGCTCCTCCTCGGACTTGCCGACGGCCGCGACCTCCGGGAACGTGTAGACCACGCTCGGGATCACGTCGTAGTTCACGTGGCCCGCCTTGCCGGCCAGGATCTCGGCCAGCGCCATGCCCTCGTCCTCGGCCTTGTGGGCCAGCATCGGCCCGACGACCACGTCGCCGATGGCGTAGATGCCTGGCACGCTGGAGGCGAAGTGGGCGTCGATCTCGACGCGCCCGCGCGCATCCGTCTTCACGCCGACGGCCTCGAGGCCGAGTCCCTCCGTGTAGGCGTAGCGGCCGGTCGCGACGAGCACGATGTCGGCCTCCAGCACCTCCGCCGCGCCCTCGCCCTGCGCCGGCTCGACGGTCACCTTGGCGGCGCCGCCGCTCGTGTCGACCGCCGTGACCTTGGCGCCGAGCTTGAACGCGAAGCCCTGCTTCTGGAGGATGCGCTGGAACTGCTTGGCGACCTCCGCGTCCAGGCCGGGCAGGATCCGGTCCAGGTATTCGAGCACCGTGACCTCGGCCCCGAGGCGCCGCCAGACGGAGCCGAGTTCGAGGCCGATCACGCCCGCGCCGACGACGATCAGCTTGCCCGGCACCTTGGCGAGCGACAGCGCGCCGGTGGAGGACACGACGATGGTCTCGTCGATCTCGACACCCCGCAGGGGCGACACCTCGGAGCCCGTCGCGATGCAGATCGCCTTCGTCTCGAGCGTCTGCGTCGTCCCGTCCTCGCCCGCGACCTCGACGCGGCCGGGAGCGGCGATCCGGCCGGTGCCGTGGACCGTGTCGACCTTGTTCTTCTTCAGGAGGAAGTCGACGCCCTTCGTGTTGCCGTCGATGCCCTCCTGCTTGAAGGCCATCATCTTCGGCAGGTCGAGCGTCGGCGACGGGACGCCGATGCCCATGTCGGCGAAGTGGTCGCGCGCGTCGGCGAAGAGCTCGGAGGCGTGGAGCAGCGCCTTCGACGGCATGCAGCCGACGTTGAGGCAGGTGCCGCCGAACGTCGCCCGCTTCTCGACGACGGCGGTCTTCAGACCGAGCTGAGCCGCCCGGATGGCGCAGACATAGCCGCCGGGGCCGGTGCCGATGACGACGAGATCGTAGGTCATGATATCTCTGGTTCGTGAGGAGCCGGTCGGCGGACGTGGCTCAGGCGGGGTGACTCGGCCGCGACGACCGGGCAGCGGCG
>JAEUAC010000169.1 GCA_019695455.1 Methylorubrum extorquens
TGTGTCACGAGCGAGACTAAGGACAAAACCGGTCCGATCCAGCCCAGACGCCCGTGAACCGCTATTTCTGGCTCCTGTCGCGCTTCATCAGCGACGATCAGTCCCGCGAGGACCGTCAGGCCGTCTACGACCGGGCGCGGTCGGCGCTGCTGGACCAGCTCGACGCCGACCCGAACGGCAGCCTGGCGGCCTTCGAGCGCCTCGCCTTCGAGGAGGCCGTCCGCACCGTCGAGGCGGGCGTGGCCCGCTGGGGCCGGCCCGAGAACGCCTGACGTCACAGCGAGGCCAGGACCTCGTCCACCACCCGGAAATGCGCCGCCCAGGTCGGCGGCCGGTAGCCGGGACCCGGCTCGCGCGCGGCGCCGACGATCGCCGCCTGCCAGCCCGGCCCGTCCAGCGGGTGCACGAAGGTGGCCCGGCCGCCCGCGATCTCCCGGTGGACGAGGATGTCGGACGCGATCACGGGCGTGCCGAGGCTCAGGGCCTCGACGACCGGGATCCCGTAGCCCTCGGCGAAGGACGGCATCAGGAGGCCGCGCGCCCCCCGCACCAGTTCGGCGAGGGCAGGCGTCGAGAGGCCGGGCGCCTCGATCACGTGGGGCGCGATGGCCGGGCAGCGGTCCAGGAGGTCGATCGCGGCCTCCGCCTCCCAGCCCCGCCGTCCGACGATGACGAGGGCCGGGCAATCCGGCCCGAGCGCGCCGGCCAGGTCGCGCCAGACCTGCAGCAGCAGGAGATGGTTCTTGCGCGCCTCGATGGTGGAGCAGACCACGAAATAGGGCCGGGCTCCCCGGAAGGCCGGCGGGTCGCGCGTGAAGGCCTCCTCCACGCCGAGCGGCGCGACGGCGACGGCGGGCCGCCGCCAGCCCTCCGCCTCGCAATGGGCCGTGAAGCGGCGGGCGACGTCGTCGGAATTCGCCAGCACGGCCGCGGCGTGGCGGGCGACCGTCTGCATGCGGGTCCGGTGCCGGGCGGCCTCCCCGGGCACGCCGTATTCCGGGAACTCGATCGGGATCAGGTCGTGCACGAAGAAGACCGGCTTCACGTCCCGCCGGTCGTTGAGCCATGCGAACCGCTCCGGCCGGTCCAGGCGGATGTGGGACGTGTGCAGGTAGATGGCGTCCCGCGGCGCCGTCGCGGCCTCCGGCCAGGAGAGGGCGGCGATCCGGAACAGCGTCTCGGCGGGGTCGATCCGGGGCAGGGCGCGTCGCCGCGCCGGCGCCGCGGGCGGCCGGGCGCCGCCGCCCAGCCGGGCGCGGATCCGGTCCAGCACCGGATCGTCGGCGGCCGCGATCTCCTCCCGCCAGCGTCCGCCGATCAGGGCCATGAGCTGGCGGATCCGGTCCGCCGGCACGAGCCGCGGGCCGCGGGCCGTGATGGCGACGCCGCGCCGGTCGGGTTGGCCTCCGAGGAAGCGTCGCGCATAAGCGAGGTCGACCCGGTCGATGCCGCTCGGGGCGGCGTGCCGCAATCGGGTCAGGAGCCGGGTCGTGTCGATGAGGATGGGGCGCGCCGCCATGGCGAGGGGAGAGCTCCGGCCGTCTGGTCGGCCCCGTTGCCACGTCCGGCCGTGCCGGTAAACCGCCGCCCGTGTCGCCCCCTCGCCTGATCCCGTCCTCCGGCCTCGTGCCGGACGGTCCCGCCTTCCGGGCGATCGCGGCCGAACCCTGGTTCGCGCTGGATCCCGGCCGGCCCGTCGCCGGGCGCTGGATCGAGATCCGGTACCGGGCCGGCCTGCGCCAGGATCCGGTCCGCCCGCTGCTGCGGGTCGAGCGGCCGGAGGGCGCGCTCTTCGCGATCCTGCCGGGTCCTGTCTGCGGCGCCGCCCGCTGGGTCGGCCGCATCCCGCCGGACGCGACCGCGCTCGCCCTGAGCCCCGTCGCGGCGCCCGGGCCCTTCGCCTTCGCGGTCGACGGGGTGCGGCCGATCGGCCGGCTGGCGCTCGTCGTGGGCGCGCTCCGGCGCAAGCCCGGCCTCGCGCTCGCCACGTGCTGGCAGCGGATCCGCGGCCGCCGGGTCCGGGCCCGCCACCGGATGGCGGCCATCTGGGCCTCGACGCCCTTCGGTGCGTATCCCGCCTGGGCCCGCGCCCGGTCGGCCGCGCCGCGCCTGCCCGAGGAGGAGCCGCCTCCGTGCCGGTGCGGCTTCCTCGTGGAGGCGGAGGGCGCGGGCGAGGCCGCGCTCGCCGCGACGCTGCGATCGATCGCCGCCCAGACCCGGCCCGGCCTCGCCTGGACGCTGCGGGGCGCGGCCGATCGCGACCGGGCCCTGGCCGATGCCGCGGCACGGTGCGACCACGTGGCCGTGCTGCAGGCCGGCGAGACGCTCGCGCCGGAGGCGCTCGAGCTGTGCGCGGCCGCGCTCGCCCGGTCGCCCGACCTCGCGGTCCTGACGGCCGACGAGGACGTCGGCGGCCAGATGCCGGTCCTCAAGCCGGGCTGGAGCCCGCGGCTGCAGGAGGCGACCGGCTACCTCGACGGGTTCGCGCTCGTCCGCACGGACGGCCTGCGCGCCGGCCTCGGCACGGGACCGCTCCGCCCGGCCCTGATCGCGGCGGGCCTCGCGGGCGCCGGGGGACGCGTCGGCGCCGTGCGCCGCATCCTCCTGCACCGCCCGGCGCAGGCGGCATCGCCGCCGGTCCGCCGGCCGGCCGCGCCCCGGTCGCGCCCGGCGCCGTCCGAGGCGCCCTCCGTCACGGCCGTGGTGCCGAACAAGGATCGGCTCGCGCTGCTGCGGACCTGCGTCGAGGGGTTCCGGCGCGGGACGGCCTATCCGAACCGCGATCTCGTCGTGGTCGACAACGGCTCGGCCGACCCCGCGACCCACGCCTTCTACCGGGACATCGCCCAGGACCCGGCCGTGACCATCCTCGAGCGGCCCGGCCCCTTCAACTTCTCCTTCCTCACCAACGAGGGCGTCGCGGCCGCGCGCGGCGAGGCCGTCCTCATGCTCAACAACGACATCGAGGTGATCGCGCCGGACTGGCTGGACCGCATGGTCGGCGAGCTCGCGCCGCCGGACGTCGCGGCCGTGGGCGCGAAGCTCCTCTATCCCGGCGGCCGCGTGCAGCATGCGGGCGTCGCGATCGGGCTCGGCGGCGAGGCCGGCCACGTCTACCGGGGGCGCCGGGACCGGGCCGGCTCCTGGGCCGGCCGCCTGGAGGCGCCGCACGAGGTCTCGGCCGCGACGGGCGCCTGCCTCCTGGTCCGTCGCGATCGCTACGAGGCGGTGGGCGGATGCGACGCGACGCTCTTCCCGGTCTCCTTCAACGACATCGACCTCTGCCTGAAGCTGCGCCGGGAGGGCTGGCGCGTGATCCTGGCGGCGGACGCCGTGCTCTACCACCACGAATCGGCCAGCCGCGGGCCGGAGGTCGGCGCCAAGCAGGCGCGGGCCGCCCGCGAGGCCGCGGCCTTCCGGGAGCGCTGGCGCGACGTGATGCGGGACGATCCCTATTTCCATCCGGGCCTGTCGCTCATGTTCTTCGACGTGGAACTCGGCTGATGGCGGCCGGACCCGACCTCCTGGAGCCGCCGGCCGGCCTGGCGCGCGACACGACGGGCGCGTGGGTGTCGGAGGGCGCCGCGCCGTTCCGCCTGGACGCGGAGGCCCGGCGCGGCCGCTGGACCGAGATCGCGGTCTCCTTCGTGACGGATGCGGACGCGGCGCGGCCCTGCCTCCTCGTGCGGCGGTCGGGCGACGCGCTGCCGCGTCCCGTGCCCTTCCCGATGCGCCGGCTCGCCCGGGGGGAGGCGCGCTATGTCGGCTTCCTGCCGCCCGATCTCGAGGGGCTCTGGTTCGAGCCGCTCGACGGCCCGGGCCGGTTCCGCATCCTGTCGGTCGCGATCGGCGAACCGTCGGACCTGGCGCTCGTCGGGCGGGCGCTCCGGCGCGACCCGAAGGGCGCGCTCGCGGCGCTCGGCTGGCGCATCCTCGGCAAGCGCATGCGCTCGCGCTACCGGCTGGAGGCCATCCTGCGGCGCGCGACGGCCTCCTCCTACCGGCGCTGGCTGGCCGAGCACGACGACCCGTCCGAGGCCGAGCGGCTCTTCATGGCGGAGCGCGTCGCGACCTGGGCGGAGCCGCCCACGATCTCGGTCGTGATGCCCGTCTACGACCCGAAGCCGCACGAGCTCGAGGCCGCGATCGCCTCCGTCCGGGCGCAGATCTACCCGCATTGGGAGCTCTGCATCGCGGACGACCGGTCGCCGAACCCGGCGATCCGCCCGATCCTCGAGGCGGCGGCCGCCGGCGATCCGCGGATCCGGGTCGCGTTCCGGCCGGAGAACGGCAACATCGCGGCCGCCTCGAACACGGCGCTCGACCTCGCGACCGGCGCCGTGACGGCGCTCCTCGACCACGACGACCTTCTCGCGCCGCACGCGCTGTTCCACGTCGCGCGCGAGTTCGTGGACCGGCCCGGGACCGACATCGTCTACTCGGACGAGGACAAGGTCGACGAGGGCACGACGCGCTACGACCCGCATTTCAAGCCCGACTGGAACGAGGAGCTGTTCCTCGCCCAGAACTACCTGAACCACCTGACGGCCGTGCGGACGTCCATCCTGCGCGAGATCGGCGGCTTCCGCGTCGGCCTCGAGGGCAGCCAGGACCACGATCTCCTGTTCCGGGCGCTGGACCGGACGCGGCCCGGGGGCGTGCGCCACGTGGCCCGGGTGCTCTACCATTGGCGCAACTACGGGACGTCCGCCTCCTTCTCGACCCGCACGCTCGAGAAGGCCGTCGCGGCCCGCCAGACGGCGCTCGCCGACCTCGCCGCGCGACGCGGCATCCGGGCCGCCGTCGAGGAGGGCGCCTACGGGTTCAACCGTCTGCGCCGGGCGCTGCCCGATCCCGCCCCGCGCGTCGCCGTGATCGTGCCGACCCGGGACGCGGCCGCCCTCGTCCGCACCGTGGCGCGCGGCGTGCTGGAGGAGACGGAGTACCCGTCGGTCGAGCTCGTGATCGCCGACAACGGCTCCACCGAGCCCGAGACGCTGGCGCTGTTCGAGGACCTGCGCCGCGATCCCCGCGTCCGGATCCTGGCGGCGCCGGGTCCGTTCAACTTCTCGGCCATCAACAACCGGGCCGTCGCGGCGACGGACGCGCCGCTCCTCTGCTTCCTGAACAACGACATCGAGGTGACGGAACCGGGCTGGCTCGCCGAGATGGTCGCGCTCTGCCTCGCGGACCGGGTCGGGGCCGTCGGCGCCAAGCTCCTCTACCCGGACGGCCACGTCCAGCATGCCGGGATCGTGCTCGGCATCGGGGCGCCGGGAGGCATCGCCGTCGCCGGCCATGCCCAGATCGGCGCACGCCGCGACGCCCCGGGCTATTTCGGCCGCCTCGCCATCGCGCACGACGTCTCGGCCGTGACGGCGGCCTGCATGGTCGTGCGCCGGGAGGCCTTCGAGGCGGTCGGCGGGTTCGACGCGGTCGATCTCGCGGTCGCCTTCAACGACGTGGACCTCTGCCTGAAGCTCGGCCGGGCGGGCTGGCGGACGGTCTGGACGCCCTACGCGACGCTGACCCACCACGAATCCGCGACCCGCGGCTCGGACGAGGTGCCGGAGAAGCGCGACCGGTTCCGCCGCGAGGTGCTGACCATGGTGGAGCGCTGGAGCCCGCTGCTGCGGCGCGACCCGCTCTACAATCCGAACTTCTCGCTCGTCTCGGCGCATTTCACGCTCGCCGGCATGACGCCCCGGGCGCTGCCCGACATCAAGCCGATGTTCCGGCCTCCGCCGGAGTGACGAGCCGCTGCAGCAGGCGCCCGAGCGCATCCGCCGCGAGCGGGCGCTCGGGCCGGGGCGGGGTCGCCGGGACGTCCCGGCCGAGGAGGAGCACGGCGTAGTCCGTCACGGGCGGCGGCCCGGCCGGAAAGCGCTTCAGGATGGGCGGGTGGTCGCCCCAGACGCAGAGCAGCACCCGGCGCGGCAGGGCCGCGAGGCCGTCCACCAGCACGTCGATGGCGGCGTCGGTGTTCCGGAGGTGGAAGGCGTGCTGGGCGGCATCCTCCGTCGGCCCGATGCCCCGGAAGGGGCTGAACGGGCCATGGTTCTCCATGGTGACGGCCGCCACGAGGAGCGGGCCGGTCGCGGCCGCCGCCTCCGCCACGATCCGGCCCGCGAAGGCGACGTCCGACACGTAGGGCCCGATCCGCCGGCAGGTCGCGAAGCGGTCGAGGAAGTGCGATTCGGCGAAGCCGAGCCGCGGCACCACCCGGTCCCGCCCGAAGAACCGGGCCGGGAACGGATGCATGAAGAGCGTCCGCCAGCCGGCATCCGCGAGGCGGGTCGCGAGGGTCGGGGGGGCGGGGCCGCGCCGGGCAAGGTAGGGATCGAG
>JAEUAC010000304.1 GCA_019695455.1 Methylorubrum extorquens
CCCGCGTCGCGAAGGCGACGGCGAGCGCGGCCGCCGCGAGGACGAGCCCGACGAGCGCGGCCGCGATGCCCACGACGGACCGGGCGAGGCCCGACAGGCGCTCGAGCCAGGGCCCGTGATCGTCGACGCTGGCGCCCGGGATCTCGGCCGCGAGCTGGGCGCGCAGCGCGTCGAGCTGGCCCGCGCCGCCGGGCGCGAGCGACAGCGTGACGAGCCGCGGCACCGGCAGGGCCGAAAGGTCGAGCCCGCGGCCGAGCCAGGGTTCGAGCAGCGCCTCGGCCTCCGTCTTGGAGAGCGCGTTCGCCGCCTCCACGCCCGGATGGGCGCGCGCGATCGCCTCCGCCCGGGCGAGGTCGACGTCGATGTTGCGGTCCGCGAGCGGCCGGAGCTGGATCGTCGCCTCGCGGCCAGGAAGGTGAGGATCGCCACGATCCCGGCGAGCGAGCGGGTGCCGGCCCCGTCCGACAGGACGAGCGGGGCCCCGTCGCGGCCGGCGCGCAGGCGGGCGAGGAGGGCGCGCATCAGCCGGCGCGGATCAGCCCGTCCCGCAGGTGCAGGCGGGCCGCGTCGACCTGGTCCATCAGGCCCTCGTCGTGGGTGGCGACGAGGACGGACGTGCCCATCCGGTTCAGCTCGACGAAGAGGCGCAGCAGCCGGCGGGCGAGCGGCGGGTCGACGTTGCCGGTCGGCTCGTCGGCGAGGACGAGGTCCGGCCGCGTGATGACGGCGCGCGCGATCGCGGCGCGCTGCTTCTCGCCGCCGGACAGGACGGGCGGGCGGGCGTCCATGCGGTCGCCGAGCCCCACCCATTGCAGGAGGTCGCGCACCTCGGGCCGGTAGGAGGCCTCCTCGCGCCCACGCACCCGCAGGGGCAGGGCCACGTTCTCGTAGGTCGTCAGGTGGTCGAGCAGGCGGAAGTCCTGGAACACGACGCCCATGCGGCGGCGCAGGTCGGTCAGGTCGTCGCCCGCGACCGCCGCCGTGTCGCGCCCGAACAGGGCGACCGTCCCGCTCGTCGGGCGCGTCGCCATCATGACGAGGCGGATCAGCGTGGTCTTGCCGGCGCCGGACGGTCCCGTCAGGAACGCGAACTCGCCCGCCTCGAGGACGAAGCTCGCCCCGTCCAGCACGGGCGTGCCGCCGGCGTAGCGCATCCCGACTTCATCGAATTCGACCACGGGCCCCATTGCGCCCCGCCTGGGTTGACGCTTCGTTAACCACGGCTGCTCGACGGTCCGGACCGGCCGGGGCTTCGCTCCCGGGCTCCGTCCGATTCGCCATGATCATCGTCTGCCCGTCCTGCGCCAGCGAGTACACCCTCGATCCGACCCGCCTCGGCCCCCGGGGCCGGGAGGTGCGCTGCGCGTCCTGCCGCACGGCCTGGTTCGCTAAGCCCGCGCCCCCGGCCCGGCGCGGCGCGGGCCGGCTCGTGGCCGGACGCGGCCGCCCCGGCGCGAAGGCCGGCGCCCGCAACGCCGATCCCGCGGCGGCCGCGCGCTGGCGGGAGCGGGCCGCGATCGCGGCCGTGCTCCTCTGCCTGGGCGGCGGGGCGGCCGCGATCGCGCTCCGCCAGCAGACGGTGGCGCTGCTTCCCGGCACGGCCGGCCTCTTCGCGGCCATGGGGCTGCCCGTGAACCTCGTCGGCCTGCGGCTCGAGGGGATCGAGAGCGGGCTCGTCGAGGAGAACGGCGTCAAGGTCCTGGTCGTCGAGGGCGCGCTCGTCGCGGCCGCGGGGCGGGACGCGACGGTGCCGCGCCTCGCCTACGCGATCGAGTCCGGCGACGGTCGGGTCCTGTACGACTGGACCACGCGGCCGCCCGTCGGCCAGGTCTCGCCCGGCGAGACGGTCCGCTTCACGGCCCGGCTGCCGTCGCCGCCGCCGGACGGCCGGCGCGTCGTCGTGAGTTTCGCCCCCGCCCGGCCCGGCCACGATGTTGCGTCGCGGTGAGCGGAGCGCCACCTTCAGGCCCATGAGCAAGAAGCCCCGCATCAAGGTCCTGTTCGACGCCGAGGCCATCGCCCGCCGCAACGTCGAGATGGCGCGCGCCATCGTCGACGCGGCCGCGCCGGATCTCCTGGTCGTCGCCGTCCTGAAGGGCTCCTTCATGTTCGCGGCCGACCTCATCCGCGAGCTGCACCGGGCGGGCGCCGCCCCGCAGGTCGAGTTCCTGCACCTGTCGAGCTACCGCAAGGGGACCGTCTCCTCCGGCAACGTCGAGATCCTGCGCGACGTCGAGAGCTCCGTCCGGGGGCGGGACGTGCTGCTCGTCGACGACATCCTCGAATCGGGCCGCACGCTGGTCTTTGCCAAGGACCTCCTGTCGGCGCGGGGCGCTCGGACGGTCTACGCGGCCGTGCTGCTCGAGAAGCCGGGCAAGCGGGCGGTCGCCATCGAGCCCGACTTCGTGGGCTTCGCCTGCCCGGACGTCTTCGTGGTGGGCTACGGCATGGACGTCGCGCACCATTACCGCGAATTGCCGTTCGTGGGCGTCGTCGCGCACGGCGAATCGGAACCCGACCTGTTCGGAGGCACTTGAGCCCCCCATGGCACGCATTCTTCTGGTGGACGACGACGACGGCGTCCGGGGCTTCCTCAAGCGGGGCCTCGAACTCGACGGCCACGTCGTGACGCCCGCGCCCGACGGCTCCGACGCGCTCGACATCCTCATCGAGACGGGCGGGGCGTTCGACCTCGTCCTGACCGACATCCGCATGCCCATGATGGACGGCATCGCGCTGGCGCTCGCCGCCAAGCGCGACTTCCCCGACCTGCCGATCCTCCTGATGACGGGCTATGCCGACCAGCGCGAGCGGGCCCGCAACCTCGAGGCGATCGTGGTCGACGTCCTGACGAAGCCGTTCTCGCTGGCCGAGGCCCGGGCCGCCGTCGCCCGCGTCCTCGCGCCCTAGGCGTCGCGGTTCAGGTACCAGACGCCCGCGTTGAGATAGGTCGCGAACGTCACCCAGCCGAGATAGGGCAGGAGAACGAAGGCCGCCGTCTCGTCGACGCGGCGGAAGGCGACGATCGTCCAGACGATCGCGGCCAGCAGCGCGACGATCACGCCGAGGGCGAGACCCGGGGCCCGCGCGCCGAAGAACGCGAACGACCACAGGCAATTCAGGGCGAGCTGGACCGCGTGGGCCAGGATGGCCCGTCGGCGGTCGGGCGTGGGAGGGCTCGCCAGCACGCGATAGATCGCGGCCGCCATGAGGACGTAGAGCACGGTCCAGGCGGGTCCGAACGCGGCGTTCGGAGGCAGGAAGGGCGGTTTCGCGAGGCCCTCGTACCAGGACGGGATCGCCGGGATCGTGACCCTGGACCCGGCATAGGCCACGAGACCGATGGGCACCGCCGCCAGCAGCCCCCTGACGACGATCGACGATGTCGCGCCGTAGCGCGTCGAGGCCGTTTGCAACCCTGGCTCCATCCCTTAACGCGGTCCCTCAAACAGACGAAAGCGACGGGTGTTCCGCATGGCCGATCCGAAATCCTGGACGAAACGCAGCATGGCCGCCCAGGCCCTGGGCCGGGTGGATCCCGCGACCCGGGCCGTGGTGCCGCCGATCCACGTCGCGACCACCTACCTGCGCGATCCCGACAACGCGTATTCGTCGGGCTTCGTCTACGGACGGCCCGACAACGCGACCGTCCGCGAGACGGAGGCGGTGCTCGCGGTCCTGGAGGAGGCCGAGGCCGGCGCGCTCCTGTTCGGGTCCGGCATGGCGGCCGCGACGGCCTGCTTCGCGGCGCTGGAGCCGGGCGACCACGTCGTCGCCTCCGCCGTCATGTACTGGGCGCTCCGCAACTGGCTCCTCACGGAGGCGACGCGCTGGGGGCTTCGCGTCGAGCTCGTCGAGACCGACGATCTCGGCAAGCTCGAAGCCGCCATGCGACCCGGCGAGACCAAGCTCGTCTGGATCGAGACGCCCTCGAACCCGCTCTGGACGATCACGGACATCGCCGGCGCGGCCCGGATCGCGCATGCGGCGGGCGCGCGGCTCGCGGTCGATTCGACCTGCGCCTCGCCCTACCACACCCGGCCGCTCGGGCTCGGGGCCGACATCGTGATGCATGCCGGGACGAAGATCCTGAACGGGCATTCCGACGTCATCGCGGGCGTGCTGGCGGCGCGGCAGGACGACGAGTACTGGGCCCGCATCAAGCGGGTGCGCGCCTCGGGCGGCGCCATCCTCGGGCCGTTCGAGGCCTATCTGCTCAACCGGGGCCTGAAGACCTTCTACGTGCGGGCCGCCGCCCAGGCCGCCAGCGCCATGGCCTTGGCCGAGCGCTTCGCGGCGCATCCGCACGTGGCCCGCGTGCTCTATCCGGGCCTGCCGCAGCATCCGGGCCACGCGGTCGCGGCCGGCCAGATGGAGAACGGCTTCGGCTTCATGATGTCGGTGCAGGTGCGGGGCGGCGAGGGGGCCGCGATCGGCACGGCGGCCCGCGTCGATCTCTGGAAGCGCGCGACCTCTCTCGGCGGGGTGGAGAGCCTCGTCGAGCACCGTGCGTCGATCGAGGGTCCGGGCACGCCGTGCCCGCCGGACCTGCTGCGTCTGTCGGTCGGCATCGAGGACCCGGACGATCTCGCCCGGGACCTCGACGCCGCCCTGGCGTCGGCTCACGCGTGAGCCGACGCCCTGTCGGGTGGGCCTACCGGTAGCCGCCCGTCGTGCCGCCCTGGTTCTGCATGCGGGGCGGCAGGTTCGGGTTGCGGGAATTGCCGGAGGCGGCCGGGCGGCGCATGGACCGGCGCATCGCGCGGCGCTCGCGCATCATGCGGCGGGCCCGCATCTCGCGACGCGTCATGCGGGCCTCCTGAACGCCCTCGATCGGCAGGTTGAGGCCGACGGCCGGGACCGGGGCGGCGGACGCCGGAGCGGCCGCGCCGAGGCCGAGAGCGACGGTGGCGACCGCGAGCGCGGGCGCGAGGAAACGGAACATCGGGAGACTCCTGTCTGAACCCCTTGCGGGGGGCGCACACGAAACCCCCGTCGGGTCCTTTGTTCCGGCTGCACGTCAGACTTGTGCGGGCGCCTCGACCCTGTCGCGCAGCAGCCGGCCCAGCATGCGCTCCTGGGCGGCCGCGATGCGCTGCAGCTTGGCGATGTCGGTCGGCTTCAGGGACATGATGTGGTCCGCCCAGTTCGCCGCGCAGGCGGTCAGCGGGCCGTACTGGTCGGCATAGGCGTTGAACGCCGCCACGACCTTCATGCGGGCGGAATGGGTCGAGAGCTTCGTGCGGGCGTAGGTGCGCAGCCAGGCCTCGCCCGTCCCGTTCGGCACCACGGCGTCGACGGCGCCGAGGTCGCGGAACTGCTCGGCCGTGTAGTCCGCGCCGGAGAGCAGGATCTTCTCCGCCACGATCGGGCCCGTGTGCCGCGACAGCACGGGGACGGCCGAGATGGGGAAGTGGTTGAAGTTGATCTCCGGGTAGGTGAACGTCGCGCCCTCCTCGGCGATCATGACGTTGCAGGCCCGGGCCGGATCGATGCCGCCGCCGATCGCCTTGCCGTGGACGGTGGCGAGCGTGAGCACGGTGCCGTTCAGCCCGTTCCGGTTCTGCCGGATGACGCGGGTCGCGCTGTCGGCGTAGCGGGCGAGGCCGTTGCGGTCGCCCGCGCGGAGGCAGTCGAGGTAGAAGTCGAGATCGCCGCCGAGCGAGTAGACCTGCCCGCGGGCCCGGTAGGCGAGGTACATGATCGGCCGGTCGGCCGCATGGCCCCAGATGTCGAAGATGGCGTCCTGGACCCGGCCGACGCTCTCGATCAGCTGGAGGGTGAAGACCGGCTTCGGCTCCGGCTTCAGCGTGATCCACAGCGTCATGATCTCGGGCTCGTAGTCGAGCCCGATCTGGATCAGTTGGCCGGTCCGTGACCGGATGGCGTCCTCGACGCCCCGGGAGGCCGGTTCGGCCTCGTCGCGACCTCTAGAGATGGTTGCAGACATCGATCCCTCGCAGCTGGTGCGGGGACGAAACCAATTGGTAAACCAAAAGTAAACGTGTTGGCTGAGATGAGATTAACGCACAGGGTTAATGCCCGCATTTGCGGCGCTTAGCCCTCGGACGTGGCGCCGCCTGCCCGGATCCGAGCGTCACGCGGCGTGCCGGTCGGCCATCAGCGATTCGTTCGGTGCCGGACGTCCGAACAGCCAGCCCTGGCCCTGGCCCGCCCCGAGCGCGACGATCGCGGCGAGCTGCTCCTCCGTCTCGATCCCCTCGACGACGACCGCCATCGAGAGCCGGTCGGCCATCTGGCAGATCATCTCGATGATGGTGCGGGAGGTCGGGTCCGACGTGACGTGCTCGGCGAAGCTGCGGTCGATCTTCACCTTCGAGAACGGGTAGCGGGCGAGGTAGGCGAGCGACGAGTAGCCGATGCCGAAATCGTCGAGCGAGAAGCGCACGCCGATGCGCCGGAGCGCCCGGATCGCCTCCATGGCGGCGTCCTGGTCCTCGATCAGGAGCGATTCGGTGACCTCGAGCTCGAGACGTTCCGGCGGCAGGCGGCTGATGAGGAGAGCGTCCTTGACGGACTGGACGAGCCGCTGCGGCTCCCGGAACTGGACGGCCGACAGGTTCACGGCGACCGAGGCGGCGCTGGGCCAGCCCGCGGCGTCCATGCAGGCCCGCCGGATCGCCCAGTCGCCCATCGTGGCGATCAGCCCGGTCTGTTCGGCGATCGGGATGAAGTCGGAGGGCGGGACGAGGCCCTTGGTCGGGTGGCGCCACCGCATCAGCGCCTCGAAGGAGTTCGTGCCGCGGTCGGTCAGGTCCACGATCGGCTGGTAGGCGAGGAACAGGTTGCCCGTCCGGCAGGCCTCGTGGAGGTCGAGCTCGAGCTCGCGCCGGCTCTGGACGGCGGCCGCGATCGTCTCCCGGAACAGGACCACGCGGTTGCGGCCGTCGTTCTTCGCCTCGTAGAGCGCCATGTCGGCCGCCCGCAGGGCGTCGCTCGGGTCGCGGCCGTGGCGGGGGGCGAGGGCGACGCCGACGCTGGTCGTGACCGGCAGCAGCGCGCCGCGCAGCTTGAAGGGCGTCTGCATGGCGGCGACGACCCGGCCGCCGAGCGCCAGCGCGGCCGCCTCGTCGAGGCCCGGCGCCAGCAGGAGGAACTCGTCGCCGCCGATGCGGGCGATCACCTGGCCGGCATCGAGGACGGAGCGGAGCCGGGCGGCGACCTCGACCAGCAGCTGGTCGCCGGCCTCGTGGCCGAGCGAGTCGTTCACGGCCTTGAAGTTGTCGAGGTCGATGTAGAGGAGCGCGGTCTCGCCGGGCCGCGCGTCCGCGCCCTCGCAGGCCTGGCGGAGGAGCTGCGTGATCCGGAAGCGGTTCGGCAGCCCCGTCAGGTTGTCGGTATGCGCCATCCGCTCGATCTGGGCGGCGGCGGCCTTCCTCTCGCTGAAATCCTCGACGAGCAGCAGGATCCCGCCATCCGCCGTCAGCTCGGCCGTGACGAGGAGCACCTGGTCGATCTCCGTCTGGATCTCGACCGCGCTCGTGCCGCCCGTGCGCAGGGCCCGCCGGCAGCACTGCCCGATGTCGCGCGCCGCGTTCGGCGACAGGATCTGGTTGACGATCAGCCGGTCGAGCAGCGCCGTCAGCCGGTTGCCCGTGGCGAGGTCCGGGCCGGCGAGCCTCAGCAGGTCGGCGAAGCGGAGGTTCGAGATCTCGAGGTCGAGGTCCCGCCCGAAGAGGGCGAGGCCGTGCGTCATCGAGTTCAGGGCCGTGTCAAGCGTGACGTTCTTGGTGCGGAGCGAGGCGGCGAGGCTCTCCGAGCGCCGCTGGGCCGCATCGAGCGCGAGGAGGTTGCGGTTCAGCGAGAAGGCGATGACGACGTTCGTGAGGATGAAGAAGCCGATGAAGACGGCCACCCAGGCGTAGAGCGGATCGGTCGCCGCCACGAGGCCGACGATCATCGGGCTGCAGAAGCACAGCAGCTGGACGATGACGAAGAAGGGCCGGCCCGCGTTGCGGGCGACGTAGCCCGCCGAATACGCGATCGCGCAGACGATCGTCAGGATGTGGCAGGGGATGCTGTCGGTGTTGGCGAGCGCGAGATAGCAGGACACGCCGAGGCAGAGCGAGAAGGCCGTGGCGCCCGCGAAGAAGCTCCGGTCGAGCCAGGCGATCTGCCGGTCCGACAGGGGCTGGGCGCGGATGCGGCTGTAGTGGATCGCGAGCGCGATCCGGCCGCTCACCACCAGCGCCGTCGTGATCGCGACCGCGACGAACTCGGGATCCTGCGCGGCGTACCAGCAGAAGAGCGGGATCAGGGCGCCGATCACGTTCGACATGATCATGGCGGCCGGGGAGGAGAACAGCGACAGGACGAGCAGGCGATGCCGCCGCGGCTCGAAGGCCATGTCGGCGTCCGCTCCGTGCGCCATCCGGGCGAGCCGATCGAGGATCGTGACCCGCCCCGTCCGCCCGCGCTCGGTCACTACCGCGACGCCAGTCATCCCGACCCCACCGCGGATCCACGGGTGTCCCGGGATGCGAATCGGCCTCCCGGGGAGTTACTGAGGATCGCGTTAGAGCACGTCGGCCATTAACGGACAGTGCATGTCAGTCCTGGCATTGCGAATAGCCTAGCGAGGGCGGCCGAAATCCGGCTCCGGCGTTTCCTGACCTTGGGAGATGATGCCCCGCCGAATGGCCCGGGTGCGCGTGAACAGGTCGAAGAGGGCGTCGCCGTCGCCCCAGCGGATCGCCCGCGACAGGACCGCGATGTCCTCGTTCAGCCGCCCCAGCATCTCGAGCACGGCCCCCTTGTTGTGCAGGAAGATGTCGCGCCACATCGTCGGGTCGGAGGCCGCGATGCGGGTGAAGTCGCGGAAGCCGCCGGCCGAGAACTTGATGACCTCGCCCTGCGTGACGGTCTCGAGGTCCGCCGCCGTCCCCACGATGTTGTAGGCGATGAGGTGCGGCACGTGGCTCGTGATGGCGAGGACGAGGTCGTGGTGGTCGGGGCTCATCACCTCGACGTCGGCCCCCATGGCCGTCCAGAGCGCGGAGACGCGCTCCGTCGCGGCGGGGTCGGTGCCCTCCGGCGGCGTCAGGATGCACCAGCGTCCGCGGAACAGCGTCGCGAAGCCGGCATCCGGGCCCGAATGCTCCGTCCCGGCGACCGGGTGCGCGGGCACGAGATGCACGCCCGGCCCGAGATGCGGCTGCAGCTGCCGCACGACGGAGCCCTTCACGGAGCCCACGTCCGAGACGATCGCGCCCGGCGCCAGGAGCGGGCCGATCACGGCGCCCACGGCGTCGAAGGCGCCCACCGGCACGCACAGGACGACGAGGTCGGCATCCCGGACGGCGGCCGCGAGGTCCGTCGTCGCCTCGTCCGCGAGGACGAGCGCCTCCACGCGGGCGACGACGGCGGCGTCGCGGTCGACGGCGACGAGGCCGCTTGCGAGCCGGCGGGACGCCACGGCGCGGGCGACGG
>JAEUAC010000354.1 GCA_019695455.1 Methylorubrum extorquens
CGTCGCCCTCGAAGCAGAAATACTCGAGGCCGAGGCAGGTATGGCCCGGGGCGCCGACCATCTCGGGCGACCAGGACCGGAAGTTCTGCACCCGGCCGACGAGGACCGAGGGGTCGTGGATGTAGACCCAGTTGTCGGGGAAGTCCCGGTCCGTCCGGGCGATCAGGGCGACCGTGAGGAAGTCGCGGTAGCGCAGCGCGCGGGCCTGGAAGGTCGAGATCGGCTTCGGCACGATCGCCTCGACCAATTCGCGCAGCGGCGCCGACGAGACGACGTGCCGGGCCGTATAGGTCTCGCGCGTGCCGTTCCGGCGGGTCGCCGAGACGGTCCAGAGGCGCGTGCGCGCATCGAAGGCGAGGCCGTCGACGCTGCGGTCCATCAGGACGTGCCCGCCGAAGCCGCGAATTTTGGTGGCGGCCGCCTCCCACATCATGCCGGGGCCCCGGCGCGGATAGCGGAAGGATTCGATCAGCGTCTTGACGACGGGGCCGCCGGGGACGGCCCTGCGGCCGATCCCGAGCGAGCGCTTCATGCCGTCGAGGATCGCGGTCTTGAGGTCCAGGCCCTTGATGCGCTGCGCGGCCCAATCCGCCGAGATCGCGTCGCAATCCATTCCCCAGACCTTCTCCGTGTAGGTCTTGAAGAAGATGCGGAAGAGGCGCTCGCCGAACTGGTTGCGGACCCAGGCGTGGAAGGTCTTGGGCTCCGGGATGGGGCGGAGCTTCGCCCAGCCGTAGGACAGGACGCAGGCGAGGGATTCGACGATGCCGAGGTTGCGCAGCGCCTCCACGGCGCGCAGCGGGTAGGCGTAGAACCGGCCCTTGTAGAAGATGCGCGACAGGCGCGGCCGCTCGACGAAGTCGTTCGGCAGGATCTCGTTCCAGAGGTCCACCACCTCCTTCTGCTTGGAGAAGAAGCGGTGGCCGCCGATGTCGAACAGGAAGCCGTTGTGCTCGGCCGTGCGGCTGATGCCGCCCACGCGCTCGGGATCCGCCTCCAGCACGGTCACGCCCGCGCCGGCCTTGGCCAGCGTGTAGGCGGCCGTGAGGCCGGCCGGGCCCGCCCCGATGACGAGGGTGTCGACGGCGAGGGTCACGGTGCGTCTCCGAGGCCCGCGACGCCCGCGATCCGATCCGGCGTGCCGAAGGTCAGGAGGGAGTGGCCCGTGAACGAGAAGAGGGTCGCGACCGCCGCGCAGGCGACGAGCGCGACGAGGGGGCGGACCTCCGGCAGCGCCGAGCGCAGGCCGAGGAAGAGGCCGAGGTTGAGGCCCTGCGCGCCCAGCGCGACGAGCCCGTAGCGCACGGCCTCCCGGGGAGGCGTGCGGCCGCTCGCCGCGAAGGTGAGCCGGCGGTTGAGGAGCCAGGTGAGGAGCGTCGCGGCCGCCAGGGATGCGAGGCGGGCGGCCGCCTCGGGCGCGCCCGCGGCGGCCAGCGTCCAGAACAGCGTCGCGTCGCAGGCGAGACCCGCGAAGCCGACCAGCAGGAACCGCGGCAGCCCGTGGCGCACGAGGCGCCGGAGCCGCCCGGCATGCGGATCGGTCCGCTCGCGCAGAGCGCCCGGCAAGGCTGTGACGATGGCGGGCAAAGGGGCTCCCCGGTGTGGCCGGAGAGTGGCGGCGAATGGTTTACGACTCCTTGCCGCCTCGGCAGCGGAGCCCGGACGGCGCCGTCGGCGGCCCGGATCGGCCGAATCGGTCCGGCGGGTCAGCCGTAGCGGAGCTTGGTGCCGATGATGGTGGAGACGAGGCCGAGCGAGATCGCGTTCGCGCCGATCAGGGGCCAGCTGCCGATGAGCACGCCGTAGACCAGCCATAGGACGAGGCCGGCCGCGAAGGCGAGCTGGGCGGGAAGCGAGATCGCGCGCGTGTCGCGCAGGCGGATGGTGCGGAGCGCCTGCGGCACCCAGCAGAACGTGGTGAGGAGCGCCGCCAGGGCGCCGACGATCTCGATCGAGAGGGGGGTCAAGGGCAGGATCCCGGGCGTCGGGCGGGCAAAGCACGGCGCCGGGCCGGCCTCAAGCGGCGCGGCGGCGCGTCCGTTCCGTTCACCCTGTCCGCAACCGGATCGAACCTCCGCGGCGCGGTCGCGTTAGCGTCGTCACCGGCGGCATGATGCTGCCCCATCATGGAGACGCGCCCTTGCTGAAGACACTCGCCCTTGCCGGCGGCCTCGTGCTGGCCAGCCTGACCATGGCGGCCGGACCGAGCGCCGCCGCCCCCGTCGCGAACGCCCAGGCCCTCGGCGCCACCACCGAGGCGCCCGTCGAGACCGTGCAGTACTATCGCGGCTATCGTCGCGGCTACGGCCACCGGCGCTTCTACGGTCCGCGCCGGTTCTATGGTCGTCCGCACTACCGCGGCCGCGGCTATTACCGCCCGCGTCCGTTCTACGGCCGTCCGTTCTACGGCCCGCGGCGCTACTACTACTGACGAGGAGTGGGCCGGGCGCTTCGGCGTCCGGCCGCTTCGGGTCCCGACCGCCTCAGCGGCGGCGGAACTGCGGGCGCTGGCCCGGACGCATGCCGACGGGGCCGCGATCGTCCTTGTGGCGGAAGATGAGGCGACCCTTCTCGAGGTCGTAGGGCGACATCTCGACGGTGACGCGGTCGCCGGCCAGCGTCTTGATCCGGTTCTTCTTCATCTTGCCGGCCGTGTAGGCGATGATCTCGTGGCCGCTGTCCAGCTGCACGCGGAATCGCGTGTCCGGCAGGGCCTCCAGGACGAGCCCCTCGAACTGGATCAGTTCCTCTTTCGCCATCAGCAACCTTGTCCGATCTTCGCGCATCTGCGCGTCCGACCGTGCTCATAGACGAGAACGGCCCGCGGCGAAACATCACCCGGGCTGATGGCGCGCGAACGCGAGATCTGGGCCGGGCAGGGCCGAACGTCAAGGCCCGCGGCTTCCCGCCCCCTCGGCGGAGTGGTAAGCGCGCCCATGCTCGAAGGCCTGCCTCCCCACCAGCCGACCCGCGTCATGCGCGTCGAGACCGACGAGCGGCGCGCCAAGGCGCTCACGGAGCTCCTGGGCGAGGTCTTCGATCCGGCCGAGACGGCGGTCGCGGCCTTCGAGGCGGCGGACGAGAAGACCTGGCTTCTCGAGTGCTACTTCTCCGAGCCGCCCGACGAGGACGCGATCCGGACGCTCGCGCGCCCGATCCTCGGCGACGCCGCGGACCGGGCGCGGTTCGACACGCTCGGCCGCACGGATTGGGTCAGGAACTCGCTCGAGGGCCTGAAGCCCGTGCGGGCGAGCGTGTCGAACCGCGCCAGGTCCGCGGCGTCGCCGAGGATCGGTCGCGCGAGCGTCCGGATCGCG
>JAEUAC010000442.1 GCA_019695455.1 Methylorubrum extorquens
CGTCGTCCGCTCCGCCGGATCGCGCGTCGGTTCGTCCGCTCGCGTCGCGGCGGCACGATGGTCATCTTCGCCCTGTCGCTCGTTCCCCTGATCACGGCGATCGGCGCGGCCGTGGACTACGCGCGCGCCGCCTCGCTCCACAGCCAGCTGGTCCGCGGCGCCGACGCCGCCACCATCGCGGCGCTGACGACGACCAAGGACCGGATCGCGAACGGCGCCTCCGATCAGGACGCCATCGCGGCGGGGCGCGCCGCCGGGGAGGCCGTCTATGCCAGGCTCATGAACCGCAACGGCACCGTCGCGGCCCCCACGATCGACATCCGGCATGCCGGCCGCACCGTCACGGTCAGCCTGACGGCCTCGGCGCCGAGCCTGAACGTGTTCTCGCGCTTCGTGAACAAGGCCGCCGTCCAGGTCGGCGTGCAATCCGGCGCGGCCGGCATGCTCGACCCGTTCGTCGACGTGGCGCTCCTCATCGACGTGTCGGGCTCGATGGCGATCGGCGCCGACCAGACGGCCATCAACACCCTGCAGGCCCAGCTGGGCTGCGCCTTCGCGTGCCATGACGGCATCCCCGTCAAGGGCACCCTGATGGACGCCTATCAATGGGCCGTGTCGAAGGGCATCCCGCTGCGTACCCAGGCGGTCAACAGCGGCCTCGTCGAGTTCCTGGACTGGATGGCGGCGCTGCCGAAGAGCGGCACGCTGAACCGCGTGGCCCTCTATTCGTTCGCGGACGCCCTGACGCCGCTCACGCTCTACACGAGCAACATCGCCTCCGCGAAGGCGAACCTGCCCAAGACCACCAACGCGGCGAGCGAGCTCACGGGCGCGACGCATTTCAGCGCCGTCATGCCCCTCTTCACGATGGCCGTCGGCGCGGGCGGGGACGGCGGCACGGCCATGACGGCGAAGAAGCTCGTCATCATCGCGACCGACGGCGTCGAGGATCCCAACCGCACCTGGACGTGGAACCTCCCGCTGCGCGCGCAGGTGACGGCCTTCGATCCCGCCGCCTGCTCGGCGTTGAAGAACGCCGGCGTCTCGATCGGCATCATCCACACGCGCTACGTCCCGCTCACGTGGGACTGGGGCTACATGGCGACGCTGGGCGAGCCGAGCCAGATCGGCGGCCCGGGATCGCGGGTCGACGACGTCGCGCCGCAGCTGCAGAAATGCGCCTCGCCCGGCCTCTACGCCGTGGCGACCTCGACCACGATCGGGCAGGCGTTCCAGAACATCTTCCAGAACTTCAGCGCGAACCGGCTCACGCAATAGCGCTCCGATCCACGGCCCGAGGCACCGTCCGGCGACGACGTCGCAATCCGTACGCTCCCGCGCGCCGCAGAACCTCCCCGAGTCTGAATTGTTGCTCCTCCGAACCGAAGGGGGACGGGAACATGAAGGCATTGGTCTGGCACGGGACGGCGGACGTCCGATGCGAGTCCGTTCCCGATCCGCAGATCGAGGACGGCCGCGACGCGATCATCAAGGTCACGTCCTGCGCCATCTGCGGCTCGGACCTGCACCTCTACGACCACTTCATGCCGGGCATGAAGTCGGGCGACATCCTGGGCCACGAGACCATGGGAGAGGTGGTCGAGGTGGGGCGCGACAACAAGGCCCTGAAGGTCGGCGACCGGATCGTGGTGCCCTTCACCATCACGTGCGGCCAGTGCGAGCAGTGCCGCCGGGGCAACTTCTCGGTGTGCGAGCGGACCAACCGCAACAAGACGCTCGGCGACACGGCCTTCGGCCACACGACGGCGGGGCTCTTCGGCTACACGCACCTCACCGGCGGCTATTCCGGCGGCCAGGCCGAATACCTGCGCGTGCCGTTCGCGGATTCGACGCACATCAAGGTGCCGAAGGGCGTGCCGGACGAGACGCTGCTCTTCCTGTCGGACATCTTCCCGACGGGCTGGCAGGCGGCGGTCCAGTGCGACATCCAGCCGACCGACACGGTCGTGAACTGGGGCTGCGGGCCCGTCGGCCAGATGGCCATCCGCTCGGCGATCCTGCTCGGCGCGAAGCGCGTCATCGCCATCGACCGCGTGCCCGAGCGCCTGGCCATGGCCGAGGCCGGCGGTGCCGAGACGATCAACTACGACGAGGAGCCCGACATCGTCGCCGCCCTGAACGAGATGACGGGCGGCAAGGGCCCGGAGAAGTGCATCGATTCCGTGGGGCTCGAGGCGCACGCGACCGGGGCCGTGGACGCCGTCTACGACCGCGTGAAGCAGGCGACCTTCCTCGAGACGGACCGCTCCCACGTGCTCCGGCAGATGATCATGGTCTGCCGCCCGGCCGGAGTGCTCTCGGTGCCTGGCGTGTATGGCGGCCTGATCGACAAGTTCCCGATCGGCGCCCTGATGAACAAGGGCCTGACCATCCGCACCGGCCAGACCCACGTGAAGCGCTGGTCCGACGACCTCCTGCGGCGGATCGAGGAGGGGCAGATCGACCCGTCCTTCGTGATCACGCACCGGGTGGGGCTCGAGGACGGACCGGCCATGTACCGCACCTTCCGCGACAAGCAGGACGGCTGCATCAAGGTGGTGATCACGCCATGACGAGCTCCCGCACCGCCATCCGCGGCAACAGCGGCCGCCCCGCCCATTCCGGCTTCGAGGCCCTGGCGAAGGGTCTCGGCGCGTTCTCGATCGGCCTCGGGCTCGTCGAGATCTTCGCGGCCCGCCGGCTGACCCGGGCGCTCGGGCTCGAGCGGCACGAGGCGCTGATCCGCGCCTACGGCGTGCGCGAGGTCGCGACCGGCATCGCGATCCTCGCCAGCCACGACCCGACGCCCTGGATCTGGGGCCGGGTCGGCGGCGACGCGCTCGACCTCGCGACGCTCGCGGTCGGCTTCGACGGCGACGGCCGGCAGCGCACCAACCTCGGGTTCGCGGCGGCCGCGGTCGCCGGCGTCACGGCGCTGGACGTCGTCTGCGCCCAGGGCCTCACGGCCGACAAGCGCCTCGCCGCGCCGGGAGCCTACGATTACGGCGACCGCAGCGGCTTTCCCCAGTCCGCGGCGAGCATGCGCGGGGCGGCCCGCGACGCCGTCGTCCCGCCCGATTTCCGCATCCCGGACGCGATGCGCCCCTGGACGGACGGCCGCCCCGCGACGCGCGCCTGAGGGAGGCGCCGCCCCGGCGGCGTCGCGGACGGGACGAGGGGGCCGGCACGATGCGAGGCCGGCGCCGCGATTGACCGCGCGGCACCCCTGGGGGACACCTCCGTCCCCCTTCCGCGAACGCTCGGTCCCGCATGCATCCGGTCCAGACCTTCGAGCTGATCGTCGGCATGGTCCTGGCCGTGCTGGCCCTGCACTTCGTCGCCCACCGCCTGCGGCTGCCGCCCGCCGTGGCGCTCCTCGTGGGCGGCGGCGCGCTGGCCTTCGTCCCGGGCCTGCCCACCCTGCGGTTCGATCCCGAGCTCGTCCTCGTGATCTTCCTGCCGCCGCTCCTCATGGACGGGGCGTGGTTCACGGCGCTGGCGCCGTTCCGCCGGCACCTGGCCGGCATCACGTCGCTCGCGCTCGGCGCGGTCCTGTTCACGACGGCCGTCGTCGCCGTCGCGGCCAAGCAGATCGTGCCCGAGCTGCCCTGGGCGGCCTGCATCGTCCTCGGCGCGATCGTGTCGCCGCCGGACGCCGTCTCCGCGCGCGCCGTGCTGCAGCGGGTGACGCTGCCGCGGCGGCTGAGCACGCTGCTCGAAGGCGAGAGCCTGCTGAACGACGCGACCGGGCTCGTGGTCTTCCGCTTCGCGGTCGCGGCCGTCGCGACCGGCAGCTTCAGCATGGGCGCGGCCCTCGGCTCCTTCGCGCTGCTGGTCGGCGGCGGGCTTCTGGTCGGCGCCGCGGTCGGCGGTCTCTGGGTCCTGCTCGTGCGCCGGCTCGGCGACGACTACCTGATGATCGCGGCCTCCGCGATCGTCTGCTGGATCAGCTACCTGCTGGCCGAGTCCCTGCACGTCTCCGGCGTCATCGCGACCGTGACGGCGGGCCTCGTCTGCGGCTGGTACCAGCACGTCGTGCTGACGGCGAGCGTGCGCCTGCGCAGCAACGCGTTCTGGCAGGTCCTGATCTTCCTGCTCGAGGCGACCGTGTTCATCCTGATCGGCCTCTCGCTCCGCGAGATCATCGACCGGGTGGGCGGGTTCGGCCTGCTGCTGCAGGATTTCGCGCTGCCCGTCCTCGTCGTGATCGCGGCCATGACGCTCGCGCGCTT
>JAEUAC010000123.1 GCA_019695455.1 Methylorubrum extorquens
CGCGCGATACCGAGACGTCCATCGAACAGATCAGGATTCCCGACCGGACTCGCTGAGCCCTGTCGGCGTTGCGGCTCGGATGCTTCGCCGGATCCGGCGGCGTGAGTTCGGCGTTCTCCTGTGGAACGTGCCGACAGCCTGATCGGGACCGCCTGAAGCCGGCCCATCGGCTCCTCGCGCCGGAGAGCGTCCCGCCACCGATCGAGGTCCAGACCGGATCGGATCCGCCTGAGATCGAGGAGGGGGACGAGGTCTTCCGTTCCGATCGCGCCTCCCGCCTCCGGTCGGCCGGCGCGCAGAACCGCGCCGGCTTGCGCGGTACCCCCTTTGCGACGGCTTGGACCATGGGCCCGGACCGTCGCGCCGCGGCCGCGGCGGGTCAGAACCAGCCCTTGGCCTTGAACCAGGCGAGCGGCAGCAGGCCGCTCAGCACGATGACGAGCCCGGCGAGCGGGTAGCCGAACGTCCAGTCCAGTTCGGGCATGTGCTTGAAGTTCATGCCCCACACGCCGACCATGATCGTCGGCGGGATGCCGACGACGGACGCGATGGTCAGCACCTTGAAGAGGTCGTTCTGCTCGATGTTGATGTAGCCGAGCACGGCATCGAGCAGGAACTGGATCTTGTTGGCGAGATGCGCCTCGTAGTCGTTCAGGGACGCCACGTCCTTGCAGATGGCCGCGAGCCGGACGTGGAGGTCCTCCGGGATCCAGTCGCGGCCGATATCGGCCGCGAAGGAGGCGATGCGCCCGACGCCGAGCAGGACGTCGCGGGCCTGCGATGCCCGGTCGCCGATGGCGCCGATCTGGCTCACCGTCTGGCGCAGGCGCTGCGTGGATCGGACCGGATGCCGGCGGTCGGTCGGATCGCCCCGGAAGGTCGCCCGGGAGATGCGGTCGATCTCGGCGCCCAGATGCTCCAGCACGTCCGCGCCCCGGTCCACGATCGCCTCGATCAGGGCCGTGAAGATCCCGATGCTCGTGTCGAGCCCCGGGTCCTCGCCCACGATCCCGACGACGGACTCGAACGTCGACAATTCGGCGTAGCGGATCGTGACGAGAAGCCGGGCCGAGAGGACGAACCCGGTCGGCGTGAGATGCGCCTCCGCCGTCTCGCTCTGCGCCACGGAGGGCGTGCTGAGGTAGAGGACGTCCTTGCGGACGACGAGCCGGCTCGACGCCTCGATCTCGCCGAGGGCGTCCCGGGACGGCAGGACGAGCCCCGTCCGCGTCTCGACGATCAGCCGCTCCTCGTCGGTCGGATCGACGAGGTCGATCCAGATCACGTCGTCGGGCACCTCGCCCGACGGCGCCCTGGCGAACGAGCCGTCGGTATCGCGGTAGGCGTTGAGCATCGGGGCGGGACCGGTTCGCCGGCCATCCGTCAGGTTCGTCCCGCAGCGTCAAGCCTGCCCGATCGCCCCCGCGACGCCGGCAGGGGCGCCGGCCCGGCTCCCCGTCAGCAGCGGGTCGGGCCGAGCTTCAGCGTGGCGGGCGTCAGCGCATGGCTGAACGGCACCTCGAACAGGGCGCCGCCGTCCTGGCCCAGGATCTCGAACCGCCAATGCCGACGGCAGACGCCTTCCGAATCGCCCTCGGCCAGCAGGCCCTGCGCCGCCCCGAGCGCGGCCGTCCGGGCATGCTCGTCGTCGGGATACTCGGCGCCCTCCGGGTCCTCCACCATGGCATGGCCGTCGCAGACGTTCATGTAGTAGCGCACGGCTCGCATCCCGGTGACCGCGGATGAACAGCGGGCCGCGACGCTCCGTTCCTGGCCGCGCGGATCGGTCCCGTCGCGAACGCGGCGCCCGGCCGTCCTGTCGAGCCGGCGATGTCGGCGCGAGCGAACCGGCGACGGTCCAGTGTCGTCCAGTCCGGGCCCGTCCTGCGTGCACGAAGGGACGGTCGAACCTCCTGCGGGAACTCCGGCCAGACTGCACGATTTGCAGGCACACCTCAGCGTCTCCCCGAGCCTTCATGTCGTCTCTTCGCTCCACTCTGGCCGCCCTGGCCGCCTGCACGGCCCTGGCCGGCCTCCCCGCCGCGGCGCTGGCGCAGGCACCCGCTCCCGCTCCCATGGCCGCGGCCGATCCGACGGCGAAGGCCGATCCCGACATGGCCAAGGTGCTGGCGGCGCTGGCCGCGCTCGGTCCGAAGCCGATCGAGAGCCTGTCGGCGGCCGACGCCCGCAAGCAGCCCTCGGCCGCCGATGCGGCCATGAAGGTGATCAAGGACGAGAAGATCGACGCCAAGCCGCATGCCGGCCTCGACGTGTCGAACAGCCGCTTCGCCGACATGGGCAACCTTCGGCTGCGCTGGTACGTCCCGGAGAACACGGCCAAGGACGCGAACCTGCCCGTGATCGTGTACTTCCGCGGCGGCGGCTGGGTGATCGCCGACCTCGACACCTACGACGCGACGCCGTCCGCGCTGGCCCGCAAGACGGGCGCGGCCGTCGTGTCGGTGGATTACCCGATGGGGCCGGAGACCAAGTTCCCGGCCGCGCACGAGGAGGCGATCGAGGCCTACCGCTACGTCGCGAAGAACGCGCAGGGCTGGGGCTACGATCCGAACCGCATCGCGATCGTGGGCGAGAGCGCCGGCGGCAACCTCGCCCTCAACACGGCGATCGCGGCCCGCGACCAGAACCTGGCGAAGCCCGTCGCGGTCGTGTCGGTGTATCCGGTCGCCGCGACCACGCCCGACACGCCCTCGAAGAAGGAGGACGCCGACGCGAAGCCGCTGAACACGGCCATGCTGCCGTGGTTCTTCGACAAGATCCTGACCGATCCGGCCCAGCAGCAGGACCCGCGGCTGAACCTCGTCGCGGCGAAGCTCGACAACCTCCCCCCGGTGACGATCGTCAACGCCGAGATCGACCCTCTGCGGTCGGACGGCGACCTGCTGGCCGAGAAGCTCAAGGCGGCCGGCAACGACGTCACGCACAAGCTCTATGCGGGCGTCACGCACGAGTTCTTCGGCATGGACGCCGTGGTCGCGAAGGCGCGCGAGGCGCAGGACTTCGCCGTGGTCCAGCTCAAGAAGGGCTTCGGCACGCCGGCCAAGTAGGCCGCGGGGTCGCCCGTCCCGGCCGGGGCGGGCGACCGTCCGGCCGGGGCGCCGGGCTCAGGCCGCCGGCGCCTTGTGGATCGGATCCACCCAATAGACCGACTCGGGCTTCTCGACGGGCTCCACGCCCTCGATGTTGACCACGACGGCCTCGTTGTCGGAGCGCACCAGCACGCATTGCAGGGGTTCGCTCGTCGAGGCGTTGATCTCCTGGTGCGGCACGTAGGGCGGCACGAAGATGAAGTCGCCGGGCCCGGCTTCGGCCACGTATTCGAGCTTGTCGCCCCAGCGCATGCGGGCCTGCCCGGAGACGACGTAGATCACGCTCTCGAGCGCGCCGTGATGGTGCACGCCCGTCTTCGCGTTCGGCTGGATGGCGACGGTGCCGGCCCAGATCTTCTGCGCACCGACCCGCGCGGCGTTCACGGCCGCCTGGCGGAACATGCCGGGCGTCTGGGCCGTGTTCGAGTCGAGCTGGTCTCCCGGGATCACCCGGACGCCGTCGTGCTTCCAGCGCGGCTCCGCGTCCTCGCCATGCGGGTCCCCGTGGTCGTGCGGGTGATCGTGGGGATGGTCGTGATCGTGGTCGTGCGGCATGGCGCGATGCTATCCGGTCGGCGAGGTCGGGCTCAAGTCCCGCGGCGCAGGAGGCGGGCGGGGTTGCCGCCGACGGTGGCGCCGGGCGGGACGTCGCGCGTCACCACGCTGCCGGCGCCCACGACGGCGTCGTCGCCGATGGTCACGCCCGGCAGGATGGTGGCGTTGCCGCCGATCCAGACGTTGCGGCCGATCGTGACGGGGCGGCCGAACTCGAGGCCGCTCGCGCGCGTCTCGGCGTCGCGCGGATGGTCGGCCGCGTAGATCTGGACGGCCGGACCGATCTGCGTGCCGGCCCCGATGGTCACGGGCGCGATGTCCAGGATGCAGCAGTCGAAGTTCAGGAAGACGCCGTCGCCGACCCGAATGTTGACGCCGTAATCGCAGAAGAAGGGCGGCCGGATCACGGCCTTGTCGCCGACGGCGCCGAGGATCTCGCGCAGCAGCGCCCGCCGGTGGGTCGCGTCCTCGCCGAAGGCCGCGTTGTAGCGCACCATCCAGGCCCGCGCCGCGGCCGCCAGCGCCAGGAGCTCCGGGTCGTCCGGCCGGTAGAGCTCGCCGGAGACCATCTTGTCGCGTTCGCTCGCCATGTCTCTCCATCCGACCGCATGCGGTCTTGTCTGCTATAAGGGCCCGGAACGCAGCGGAGGCGGGCGGTGAGCGCGCCTGGAGACGCGATGTCCTTCCATTCCCTCTACCGCCACGGTTTCGCGCGCGTCGCGACGGCCGTTCCCGTCACCCGCATCGCCGATCCCGCGACGAACGCCGAGCGCCATGTCGGGCTCGCCCGGCAGGCCCATGACAAGGGCGCGGCGGTCTGCGTGTTCCCGGAACTCGGCCTGTCGGGCTACGCGATCGAGGACCTGCTCATGCAGGACGTGCTCCTCGACGCGGTCGGGGAGGCGGTGGACACGCTGGTCGCGGCCTCGGCCGATCTCCTGCCGGTGCTCCTCGTGGGGGCGCCCGTCCGGTTCGGCGTCCGCGTCTACAATTGCGCGCTCGTCATCCATCGCGGCGCGCTGCTCGGCTGCGTCCCGAAGACCTACCTGCCGACCTATCGCGAGTTCTACGAGGCGCGCCATTTCGCCTCCGGGGCCGGCATCCTGGGCGCCGCGGTGCGGATCGGCGCCCAGGAGGCGCCCTTCGGCACCGACCTCCTGTTCGAGGCCGCGGACGTGCCGGGCCTCTGCCTCGGCGTGGAGATCTGCGAGGACATGTGGATCCCCGTGCCGCCGGGAGCCGAGGCGGCGCTCGCGGGCGCGACGATCCTCGCCAACCTGTCGGGCTCGCCGATCACCATCGGCCGGGCGGCGAGCCGATCGCTCCTCTGCCAGTCGAGCTCGGCGCGCTGCCTCGCGGCCTATATCTACGCGGCCGCGGGAGCGGGCGAGTCGACGACGGACCTCGCCTGGGACGGCCAGACCTCCATCTACGAGAACGGCGTGCTCCTCGCGGAGGGCGAGCGCTTCGCCGCCGGCGAGCAGCTCACGGTCGCGGACGTCGATCTCGACCTGCTCCGGCAGGAGCGCGCCGGCATGGGCACGTTCGACGACAACCGGCGCGTCCACGCGACGCGCACCGGCGCGTATCGGCGCGTGCCGTTCCGGCTCGATCCGCCCGCAGGCGATCTCGGCCTCGCCCGGCAGGTCGACCGGTTCCCGTTCGTGCCGGACGATCCGTCCCGCCTCGCGCAGGATTGCTACGAGGGCTACTCGATCCAGGTCGCCGGGCTCGCGCAGCGCCTGGAGGCGACCGGACAGCGGCGGGCCGTGATCGGCGTCTCGGGCGGTCTCGATTCGACCCACGCCCTGATCGTGACCGCCAAGGCCTTCGACCGGCTCGGCTGGCCGCGGACGGACATCCTCGCCTACACGATGCCGGGCTTCGCGACCTCCGACGAGACGAAGGCCAACGCGCACGCCCTCATGGCCTCGCTGGGCGTCGCGGCGGCGGAACTCGACATCCGGCCGGCGGCACGCGCCATGCTCGAGACCATGCGCCATCCGTTCGGGCGGGGCGAGCCGGTCTACGACGTGACCTTCGAGAACGTGCAGGCGGGGCTCAGGACGGACTTCCTGTTCCGGCTCGCCAACCAGAACGGCGGCATCGTCATCGGCACGGGCGACCTGTCGGAGCTGGCGCTCGGCTGGTGCACCTACGGCGTCGGCGACCAGATGTCCCACTACAACGTCAATGCCGGCGTGCCGAAGACGCTGATCCAGCACCTGATCCGCTGGGTGGTCTCGTCTGGACAATTCGAGCACGGGGCCGGCGTGAACGGCACGTTGCTGGCCATCCTCGAGACGGAGATCTCGCCGGAACTGGTACCGGTGGGCGCGGGCGAGACCCCGCAATCGACGGAGGCCAAGATCGGCCCCTACGAGCTGCAGGACTTCAACCTGTTCTACACGCTGCGCTACGGCTTCCGGCCCTCGAAGATCGCGTTCCTGGCCCGGCACGCCTGGGGCGATCCGGCGCGTGGCGCGTGGCCCCCCGGGTTCCCCGAGGCGAAGCGCCGCGCCTACGACCTCGAGACGATCCGCGACTGGCTGGAGCTGTTCATCCGGCGCTTCTTCGCCTTCGCGCAGTTCAAGCGCTCCGCCCTGCCCAACGGCCCCAAGGTCGCGGCCGGCGGCTCGCTCTCGCCGCGCGGCGACTGGCGCGCGCCGTCCGACGGCAACGCGGCGGCCTGGCTGGAGGAGCTGGACCGCAACGTGCCGCGGCGCTGAGCGTGCCTCAGCGCTCGGCGGCGACGACGCCCTTCGCCGTCAGCACGACCCATTGGCGCCCGCGCCGCTCGATCGCCTCGACGCGGCCGAGGCCGGGCAGGCTCATGCCGGGAGCGACCTCGAAGAAGCGGCCGTTGCGCGCCTCGACGAGGGCCATGCCGTCGTCGACGTCGCGGAGCAGGTAGGCGTCGCTCACCTGGCGCCGCGGATCCGGCTTCGGATCGGCGGCGCCAGGTGAGCGACGCCTA